>JAEUAF010000226.1 GCA_019695485.1 Sorangium sp. | reverse complement strand
CGCGGATCGACCAGGCCGGGCTGAGCCAGCGCTCGCGCCCAGTCGATGGTGCCGGTCGCAAAGACGAAGCTCGTGGGTGTGGGGTAGTAGACGCTGCCTTCTGCAATGCCGAACCCACCATTGGTTTCCACGCTCGGCGAACGGAACACCACTTCGAGGCCGCTCGGGGTGTCCCCCGCCGGAGCCGCCTCGTCCCACTCGCCGCCGAGCACGTTGGCGAGTCGCTCGTTACTGCGCACGCCGGTGTGTTGAAATAGCCAGTGCTCGGAATCGGCCACTACCAACGGCGCGTCAGTCTCGCCATGATCTCCGATCTGATACATGACGCCGATGAGCGCACTTTCGGGTTCTGCTGCCGGGGCATCACGATAGAGCGTGCTCGTATCGGAAGCACCCTGGACCGGATCTGTGCTCGCGCTCTTGTAACAGGTGATGATGCGACGTTCCGCGCCACTCGTCGACGGCTCGAGTCGCACCCGCCAATAGTTCGCGTTCGCCGTGAAGAAGCCCAGCGAAAGCCCCGCATCACGAGCCTCGGTGAGCGCCGTGCGTTCGGGCAGCGACACGTATTCGTCGTGGCCAACGGACATGAAGAAGCGACGATCGTCGAGCAGGCTCGGCTCTCTGTCGAGGTCGATGTTGGTGACGTAGGCCACGTCGTAGCCCTTCTCTTCGAGCCAACTTGCCATCGAAGACTCTTCGAAAAACAGCTGACCCGCGCCGTCCCCCTGCAGGTAAGGGCGGTCGAAGCTCACGCGGTTGGCGTGAGCGCCTCGAAACGCCGCGTCGGCGCCGAGGTCGTTGCGGTAGAGGGACGTCCTCCCCCAATCATTGTAGGCCTGCCAGGTGTTGACGCTGGCCTGGACCAGTAGCTTGGCCCGTGGGCGAGGCTCACGAATCACCAGCGGGACGCGCGTTTCGAAGCCGTCCGCGCGGGTGAACTTGAAGACGTAGTAGCCGCTCGGCCACGCGGCATCGACGCTCACTTGCAGACTCGAGGTCCAAGCGCACTCGATTAGACCTGTGTCGGGGTCGACGGGACACGCGGGCTGCATGTCTGCCGCAAAGCTCTCTCCGCGCTGCACCAGACGGCCGCCCAAACCGTCATAAAAGCCGAGACGAAACAGCTGCCAGCTCACCTGCGAAGGTTCACTGACATTCACGAATAGATCGACGACGTCGCCAGCGATGGCCGACGTCAGCGACGCATAGGCTTCCACTTCGGCGTGGTGTGCGCCGCGTGCGACTTCGAAGTCTCGCGTCCCTGGCAGTCGGTTCTCGAGTTCGATTTGGTTTCTGGCGGCGAGCTCATTGGGAGCCGTTTCCTCGGCGGCGCCGCAACCCGCGGTCACTAGGGAGCCCAACATCAAAACGAAGGTCAAACGGCGCTTCGAACGATCCGCACTGCCCATTCACTACTCCCGTCGCATCCTTCGCAGAGAGCTCTGTTCAGGAGCCCGCGCGAAGTCACACACACACCGCGTCAACGGACTCCTTTATCTACGATGCCTGCCCGTTGGAGCAAGGCGCTGCCGCACTTCGAGTTTTCTTTAGCCACTTTAGAATTCGTGCTCGAAGATGAAATGTTCTTGCCGAACGCTTCAATGGACTGTTGCAGCTGGTCCGAGGCTCACGCTTCGCGAAGCCGTCGCAGGAGAGTACCCAATCCATCTGACGGAGAGGCAGCGAGTGCACCTTGGCAGCGTGGGGGGTTCCGGAGACCCGGCGCGAACGCGGGCACGCGGGCTCGGTTCCGGCCGTCCTCAGCCGCATGCTGGGCGGCAAAAGAGGGGGTTTTTCGCGCTCCCCTCGCCAGTCGTAGCGGTGGTGGCCGAGCTCGGTGTAGACAGGCGCTCGATTTGTACACCCGAGACCCCCAAGGAGAGCGCGCAGAATGAATAGTCTACTCATCGAGGGAGGGCACCGCCTGGCGGGCGAGATCACCGTGGCCGGCAACAAGAACGCGGCACTACCGATGCTCGCAGCCGTGTTGCTCACCGATGAGCAAGTCACTCTCACGCACGTTCCCGAGATTCGCGACGTCGCAGCGATGCAAGCTGCGCTCGCTGATCTCGGAACCCAGATTGAGAAGGGCGAGAACGGTGTGGTCCGCTGTCGTGCCGCGAACCTCAGCAGCACGGCGCCCGCGCCCGCGCTCTGTCAGCAGCTTCGAGCAAGCTTCGTGTTGGCGGGCCCGCTGCTCGCTCGCGGAGGCAGCGCGGAACTCCCATCCCCTGGAGGTGACAAGATTGGGCGCCGCCCGGTGGATACGCACATCGAGGCCTTGCGCCTGCTGGGCGCCGAAATCGAGGTGCGCCCCGATCGCTACCTGATGCGCGCGCCGAAAGGCCTGACGGGCACGGACATCTTCCTCACGGAAATGAGCGTGATGGCGACCGAGAATGCGCTGATGGCCGCGACGCTCGCCAAAGGCCACACGGTGCTGCGCAACGCCGCTTCCGAGCCGCACGTGCAGGACCTCTGTCACATGCTGGTCTCGATGGGCGCGGAGATCGAGGGCATTGGCACGAACACCCTGCATATCGAGGGCAAGCAGCGGCTCAAGGGCTGTACCGCCGCTGTCGGTCCGGATTATCTCGAGGTGGGAAGTTTCATTGCGCTGGCGGCCATGACCGGCAGTGAGCTCTGGATTCGCGGTGCGCGTCCCGCGGACCACCGCGTCACGGCCGCCGCCTACGCGAAGCTCGGCGTGCGCTTCGAGCCGCGGGGCGACGACATTTTCGTGCCGCGCCACGAGAGCCTGGTGGTCGAAGCTGGGCTCCACGGCGCAATCCCGAAGATCCACGATGCGCCTTGGCCAGGCTTTCCTGCGGACTTGACCTCGATTGCGTTGGTGTTGGCGACGCAAGCGCACGGCACTTCCCTGATTCACGAATGGATGTACGAGAGCCGCTTGTACTGGGTGGATCGCCTGATCGCGATGGGCGCGCACGTGACCGTCTGTGACCCGCACCGCGCCATCGTGATCGGCCCGGCCAAGCTCTATGGCCAGACCGTGAGTTCGCCCGATATTCGCGCCGGCATGGCGCTCGTGATTGCCGCGCTGGTCGCGGAGGGCAATACGGTGATCCACAACGCCCAGCAGATCGACCGCGGCTACGAGCGCATCGAGGAACGGCTCTGCGCGCTTGGGGCGAAAATCGAGCGCATCGAGGCTCGTCGCACCTGAGGCGGCGCGAATTGGCGGCGTTCCGCGCCGAGACTCGCCGTGAATCGCGCGCCGGTTGACAGCGCTCCGGCTTTTCGGAAAGGTGAAAGAACGCCGTGGAAAGCCCTGCCAAACTCCTCAGTCCGGACGACCCCGCGCCGTTTCGGGTCCTTGCGGGCGATCCGAGCTCACCCTTCTTGCTGACGGCGGATCACGCGGGCTGCCTCATCCCGCGTGCGCTGGGCTCGCTCGGGCTGTCCACGGAGGATCTCGGTCGCCACATCGCCTGGGATATCGGGATTGCAGGGCTCTCCGAGAAGCTTGCCCAGCGCTTGGACGCCTTCTTGATCCTGCAGACCTACTCGCGCCTGGTGATCGACTGCAACCGGCCGCTCGACGCGCCGAGCTCGGTCGCCACCGAAAGCGAGCATACAGCGATTCCAGGCAACCAAGGCCTCGCGCCAGCGGCGTTGCGGGCCCGTGCGGACGAGGTGTTTAGTCCGTACCACGCGCGAATCGAGCAGGAGATTTTGCGTCGTGAGCAGCTCGGCGTCCCCACGATTTTCGTGGCAATGCATAGCTTTACTCCGCGCTTCAAAGGCGTCGACCGCCCCTGGCACTGCGGCGTTCTCTATAATCGCGATCGGCGCTTGGCCGAACGTCTGCTTCTGCTGCTTCAGGGCGAAGGCATTCCCGTGGGTGACAACCAGCCGTACTTCGTGAGCGACGAGACCGACTACGGTGTCCCCACTTACGGCGAGAAGCGCGGCAACATCCACGTCGAGCTCGAGTTTCGGCAGGATCTATTGGGCAGCGAGCAGGCCCAGCACGACTTTGCGCGGCTGTTCGAGCGCCTGCTTCGCGAAGCCGCGCAGCCGTTCGTGTAGCGCACCCCATATAGATCTGCGCGACCACCGATACGATGCATCGGCGCGACTTCGCCAACTCTACGTCGCGAGCTCACACAGCACGGCGGCCGCCCGCTCTATGTCCGTCCGACTGACGTCGAGGTGTGTCACGGCACGCAGGCTGTTCGGCCCGAGGGCACTGATGAGCACGCCGCGCTCGGCGGCGCGTTCACTCAGGGTCGGGGCGTCCCCCACGGTTGCCAGGATCACGATATTGGTCTCGACCTTGCCCCGCACCTGAAGGCCGTGCGCCTCTCCGAGTAAGGCGGCGAGTCGTTGCGCGTTTTCGTGATCTTCCGTCAGGCGCTCCCGCTGCTGCTCGAGCGCGAACAGCGCGGCGGCGGCCAAAATGCCGGCTTGTCGCATGCCCCCGCCCAACATCTTGCGAAAGCGCCAAGCCTCGCGCACCTGGTCGCGCGAGCCGACGAACGCGGAGCCGACCGGCGCACCGAGCCCCTTCGAGAAGCAGACGCTGACCGTGTCGAAGGGCGCGGCCAGGGCTTTGGGCTCGCAGTGCAGCGCGGCCGCCGCGTTCCAAATCCGCGCGCCGTCGAGGTGCAGAGCGAGTCCGTACGATCGCGCTTCGGCCGCGATTTCCCGGCACTTCGCCTCGGGGAAGGTACGGCCACCGCCGCGGTTGTGCGTGTTTTCGACGACGACGAGCGAGGTTCGCGGATACACGGCGACGCGCGGTTTGATGGCGGCTTTGAGCTCGTCCGCCGAAAACAGCCCGCCCTGACCCGCAACGGCGAACTGCACCCCGGCAAATGCCGCGCCGGCCCCCGACTCGTACCAGGCGCAATGCGAGCCTTCGCCGATCACGACTTCATCACCCGGGCGAGTATGAACGAGCAGCGCGATCTGATTGCCCATGGTGCCGGACGGCACGAACAGTGCGCTTTCTTTGCCGAGCAGCGCGGCGACACGCTCTTCGAGCGCGCGCACGCTCGGGTCTTCCCCGTAGACGTCGTCGCCGACCTCGGCCATGGCCATCGCGGCGCGCATGGCCGGAGAAGGTCGGGTTACCGTGTCGGAGCGCAGGTCGATGGGCGGCATTCGCCTCGAGGTTATCGCGTCTTTGCAGTCGAGACGAGAGGGGACCAAGCTTCTGGCCGTCGGCCTCATGACCCTCTCACTCTCGATCCTCGACCTCGTTCCCGTTTCGGAGGGCAGCGCGAGCGCGGAGACGCTCGGCGAGAGCTTGCGCTTCGTACGCAGCATCGACACCCTCGGCTATCGTCGCATCTGGTACGCCGAGCATCACAACATGCCGTCGATTGCCAGCACGACGCCGGCCATCTTGATCGCGCGCGCCGCCGCCGCCACCCGTCACATTCGCGTCGGTGCCGGCGGGATCATGTTGCCGAATCACGCGCCGCTCCAAGTCGCGGAGTCCTTCAAGCTGCTCGAGGCGCTACACCCTGGCCGCATCGATCTCGGGATCGGACGCGCGCCGGGCACGGATCCGGCTGCGGCCGCTGCCTTGCGCGGCGCACGGGCGGCGCTGTCGGTCGATGACTTCCCGGAGCAACTCGCCAGCTTGATGGCCTTCGGCGCCGACCAGCCGCCGACCCGGCGCGTGCGGGCGTTCCCGGATGACGTCGGGTTGCCGCCGATCTGGCTGTTGGGATCGAGCGACTATAGTTCGCGCCTCGCGGCGCGCTTGGGCACCGGGTTTGCATTCGCGGCGCATTTCAGCCCGGATGCGCCGGAGCCTCCGATGCTCGCGTATCGCGAGCTCTTCTGCGCGAGCAGCGGCTTTCCGCGGCCGCACGCGATCCTGACGCTGTCGGTGATTTGCGCGGATTCGTCGGCGGAGGCGGAGCGGCTCGCGACCTCGATGCAGCTTGCGTGGGCGCGGCTCCGCGCCGGGCGACCGAGTCGGATCCCGCCGCCTAGCGCGGCGGACGCGCGCAATCTGAGCGCTGAGGAGCGTGCGGTCGCTCGCGCCTATCGCACGATGCAGGTGGTCGGCACCGCGCAAGAAGTGCAAGCGCAGATCTTGACGCTCGCCGCGCGAACCCAGGCCGACGAAGTCATGATCACGACGGTCACTCACGACCCCGCGGCGCGGCTTCGTTCGTATCAGCTACTAGCCGAGGCCTTCGCTCTCACCCCTGCGGGCTATTTCGGGTGTGGCGGGCGCTCGGAGTTCGAGAGCGGTACGCCGTCGAAGAAGTGAACCTTGCCGGTCTCGAGTTCGTACTCGGCGCCGACGACCGCGACTCTGCCGGCGAGCACCAGCTCCTCGAGCAAGCGGCTGCCGTGGCGCAAATGGTCCGCGGACGCGCGCACGTTGACGCGCATGGATTCGCGCAGCAGAGCCTGCATTTCTAGGCCTGGTGTGTGCGCGAGCTCGGCGATGTGAGGCGAGATGCGATCCGTGATTGCCCGCAGATTCCTCGATTCGGGGCCGTTGCCGGATTGCAACGCCTTCACCGTGGCGGAGATGGCGCCACAGCGGGTGTGCCCCATCACGACCACCAGGCGCGTGCCGAATTGGGAGGCGGCGAACTCAATCGAACCAACCACCGACGGTGCGACGACGTTGCCGGCAATGCGCACCACGAACAGATCGCCGAAGCCTTCGTCGAATAGGATTTCCACAGGTGTTCGGGAATCCGAACAGCCGAGGATGATCGCAAACGGGCACTGAGGTTGCTCCGCCAGCTCGGGTCGAAACACCCGGCT
The DNA here is from genome assembly GCA_019695485.1 of Sorangium sp. Classification (GTDB taxonomy): domain Bacteria; phylum Myxococcota_A; class Polyangia; order Polyangiales; family Polyangiaceae; genus PMG-095. Next base: position 26,330 of record JAEUAF010000226.1, on the reverse strand, counting down.
GCTAATTGCGGCACCCTTCTCCAAGAAACGGCGGTTTCCCGTCTGCAGGCGCAGGAGCGAGGCCTCGGGCGAGAGCGACTCAGGGGACCATGTGGCAGGCACGTCCGCCGTATAGCATGCGTTCGGTCTCGGGCCAGCGCGCTCGGTGTGGCGTTTTTGTGCACGATTCTGGCTGGAAACCGCAGGGAAATAGAAGTGAGGGATTGGGCCCTGCGCTCGGCCGGACACGACGTCGGAAGGAAATCAGTGGTCCGCCGCGGGTGCAGACAGCGGCTGGGCGCGACGGGGCTCTTGCGCCGTGGAATTCTGCGACGACAAGGGCAAGCTCAGCTCGAACACGGTGCCGCGGCTGGAGGTCGAGACGAGCTCTAGATCCCCATCGCACAGGCGCGCGATCTGACGGCTCAGCGACAGTCCGAGCCCCGAGCCTGTGGCTTTGCTGGATGAGCACGGCTGGAACAAGTGCGCCTTCGCGTGTTCGCTCAGGCCGGGCCCTTCATCGGCGACCTCGAGCTCCCCCATGTTTCCTTTCTTCCGAACAGAGAGCCTGATCTTGCCCTTCAGCTGCGTGGCTTCGATCGCGTTGGCCAGCAAATTCACGATCGAAAGCTCCATTTGTCGGAGCGAGCCCTTCACCAAACAGGGGGTCGGCGCGTCGAGCTCGATCCAGGCGCGTGCGGGCGAACCCGCTGGCGCGAGCAGCTTGATAGCCGTACGGGCCGAGGCGGACAGATCGAAGGTGGCGTGGGCGTCGTCGAGATCCCGCCGCACCAGACTCATGAGTTCGCGGCTCAACACGTTGAGACGATTCAAAGCGTCGCGCAAGTCGCGCTCGGCTTCCTCGAGGTCGGACCCGCAGACTTCGGTGCGCGAGCCCGAGAGCAGATCGGCGGAGAGCATCGCGGCCATCAGCACGTTCTTCATCTCGTGAGCGATGGCTCCGGTGGTGATGGCGGAGACGTGAGATGCGCCCGGGGCGGCCAGATGCGCGTTCAACTCTTGGCGCGCTCGGTCGAGCCCCGCCGCGCGTCCAAAGATGAGGCACTGCGCGAGCCCTGCGGAAAAGATGACGAAGACCAAGCCCTTCGCCAATTCGATGTGTGCCTGCTTCGCGCCCGCGGGCCCGGGCGCTTCCGCGAGGACACTCGACAGAACGATGTACGACCCGGCGATCAGCACATAGAGGGCGGCATACCGCCAGCGACGCCAGACTGTGCCCCAGCTCTCAGCCATCGAAATACGGACTCCTGTTTGGGAGCGCTGACTGCAACAAGTGAGCCGCCCGCCAAACCCGCGAAAAGGCGACCCAGTGCGACCTTAGGCGCGGGCAGAACCGCAGAATCTGCGTTCACGGGCCCAAACGTGCGCACGCCAGAAGGTGGTGGTTACAGGTGGGAAAGCTGGCCTTTTTGAGCCAGTGCGAAGAGGTCCATGCTCCACGCGACGACGCAGTGCACGAAGACGCCGCCGAAGATCGAGCGGGTGCGCAGCGCCACAGTCCCGAGCGTGATGCCGGTCAGGATAGACCCGAGACATTCGGCCAATGGCTTGCTCAAGTGGATCATCGCATACGGGACGACCATTACGAAGATGGCCATCGAGCCGATGTGTCGCGCCAACGAGAAGATCAGAAAGCCTCTGAAGAAGAACTCCAACATCAAGAACTGGAATGCGTAGGCGGCTTCCCAGGTGATGAGTTCGCCGAGTGAATTCCCCGCGCCCGCATACTTCGGATAGGTGCGCAGAAAGCTGGATGTCCCGGAAGCGAAGTAGCTGAGCGGGAGCACTAGCCCGAGCATCCCCAGGTAAAGCAGCCAGACTTTGGGCTCCCACACCACGTGCACGCCATAGTCCCGCAGCGGTCGTTTCAAGAAGAGGCGAATGCAGAGCGCTGGCAAGAGGCCATAGTGAAAGAACTTGAACGCCGCCCAATGTAAGTGCGGGTGCAGGTCCGGGTACGGAAGGCCAGACCAGAGCGTTTGGGCCCAGGCCATGCGGCGGAAGGCCTCGGGGCTCCCGAAGTACTTGGGAAGCACCAACGCGATCGCAGCGGTAATCAGGATCGCGTAAACCTTGGAATTGGGAAGGGGCTCGACCATTTGTTCTCGGTCGATGATCGCCCATTGCTCGCGAACGAAACGCAGCAGTCGGGTGAGCGGCATCATCGGACCTTGGGGGCGCCGGTGATGCGCGAAAGCACGCGGGGTTTGGCGCGGAAGCTGCCGCTTCCGAGCGTAAAGGCGCGCTCGACTCGCGCGAGCTCTGCCTGGGCGAGCGCCGTCGTTTTGGCATGCAGCCAGGCCAGTGGCTCGCCGCGTGCGACGCGCGTACCGCAGGCGGCAGCGATCTCGATGCCCGCGGCGGGATCGACGCGCTGATCGGTGCGGCTTCTGCCGGCGCCGAGCGCAACCGCAGCAAGCCCGAGCTCGAGTGGATCGATCGCGAGAACCCGCCCTGCCTTGGCCGCGCGCACGGCGACCTTGGCTTTGGCTTGCGGCAAGCGCTCGGGATGCTCGACGCTGCGCACGTCGCCGCCCTGTGCCTTCACTAGGCGCAGGAAGCATTCGAAGCCGGCGCCGCTGGATAGGGCTTGCTTCAAGCGCGCCTCGGCCTGCTGCGGCGAGCGCGTGACGCCCGCCAAGAGCAGCATTTCTACGCCGAGCGCCAGGGTGAGTTCGCGGGTGTCGGCGGGGCCGCCGTCTTGCAATACGGCGATTGCCTCGCGCGTCTCGAGCGCGTTGCCGATCGTGAGCCCGATCGGCGCCGACATGTCCGTGACCAGCGCGACCACACGTTTGCCCGCGCGCTGCCCCACGCTTACCAGCGCACGGGCCAAGCTCTCCGCGGCTTTGCGGTCCTTCATGAACGCGCCGCGGCCCGCCTTCACGTCGAGGACCAGTCCATCGATGCCTTCGGCCAACTTCTTCGAGAGGATACTGGCGACGATCAGCGGAATGCACTCGACGGTACCCGTGACGTCGCGCAGCGCGTAGATGCGGCGGTCGGCGGGGGCGATCTCGGCGGTCTGTCCGATCATCGAGGTGCCGACGGTCCGCACCACGTGCTCGAAGCGTCGGGCCGAAAGATCGACGGAGAATCCTGGGATGGCCTCGAGCTTGTCCAGCGTGCCGCCGGTGTGTCCGAGGCCACGCCCGGAGACCATCGGCACCGCCACGCCGCAAGCCGCGACCAGGGGCGCCAAGCACACGCTGATCTTGTCGCCGACACCGCCCGTCGAGTGCTTGTCGATCTTGGGCTTCTTGACGGATGCAAGCTTGAGCACCCGGCCGGAGTTCAGCATGGCTTGAGTGAGGGCGACCGTCTCCGCGTCGGTCATACCGCGAAAGAACGTGGCCATCAGGAACGCGCTCATTTGGTAGTCCGCCACGCTGCCCGAGAGCAGGCCAGCGACGAGCGTCTGGATCTCTGCTCGGGTGAGCTCGCCGCCGCCGCGCTTCTTGACGATGAGATCGACCGCACTACTCATTGGGCGCCGAAGTTAGCGGACCCTCGGCGGTTATCAAAGCCGGGTCTAGCGCCCGGCGGCTCGGCTCAGGAAAAAGGCGCGGAAAAAACGCGGACTGAGCGCGCGACGGCGTCAGGCGTCGACTAGACTCGAGCCTCGATGGCTAAGAAGAAGGCCGCGGAGCAGGCGCTACGCGCCGCGCTGGACTCGTGGAATTGGCGGCCTCCGCCGAATCCGCGCGCGGTTACGGCGGTCGATTCGCCGGCGTCCCGCGGGCTCCGCACCGACTCTTCGGTAACCGTCTTCAGCGGCGACATCGAGGAGTGGGTGCACTACGTCGGGCTGCCTCAGGAAGAGCGCGTCGAAGCAGAGATCGGCGTTCGCGTCCTCTTGCAGCCGGACCTAGGTTTAGCGGCGTTCGAGGCCGAGAACGACGACTCGCGCTGGCTCGCCGACCTATTGAGGCAGGGGCTGTCACACCTGCAGCAGGCGCTGCAAGCGAAGCCGAATGTGCGGAAGGCGCTGAATGAGCTCTTGTTCGAACCGAGCAATGCGCGCCTGCCGGTGCGGGTTCTGTTGAGCCCCGAGGTGCCGAGCGACGGCGCGCGAGAGACGGATCGGGAAGAGCCGATCAGTGACGTGCGCGTGGTGCTGCACTCGCGGCTCGCGCGCTATGTGCACGAGGCGTTGTTGGCGCGGCCCGAGCTCTCGAACGAACAGCGGCTCGGCGTGTGCTGGTCGCTGATTTCGGCGCTGATCGCCGAGCTCGCCTATCCAGCGTCGCCGCGCGACCGCTTCGCCGCCAAAGTCGAGGTGTTCGCGAAGATGGCCTACGTGGCCATGAACGTGCTCTACGCTGGTCGCAAAGGGGGCGTCCTCTTCACCAGCCCGAGCGGAGCCATCTACGAGGCCATGCTCGCCGATTCGAGCGGCATCGGGCGCGCCCAATTGCTCGAGCAACACCCTTATCTTCGGATGTTGGGACGGCTGGGCTTTCTGCTGCGGGCGGAGCCCTACGCGAGCTACGCCGACGAAGTGCGGGTCGCGGTGCGCGAGTATTTGGACTCGATCTATTTGCGCCTGAGTCTGGCTGGGGCGATGCCGGGCGTGTCGAGCGTGATGCAGCCGATGAACTTCGAGCACAAGGCGCGCAAGGTGCGTACGCAGAAACCCGAGATCTTGCGCTACGGAATTCTCGACCGCGATGACTTGGACGCGTGGAAAGCCGTCGCCGACTCGTTTCAAGATCTCGGTTTCACGCTGCTTCGACAGCTCGGGATGGGCGAGTTCGGTCGCGTCTACGAGGCTTTGAACGACAACAACCCGAGCTTCCCGGCGCGGGTGGCCTTGAAGGTCGATCGTATCGTCGGCAAAAAGAAGCAGGCCATTCTCGAGGCCGAGGCGGCCATGAGCGTGGGACGCGCACTGTCCCGCGCCTCGCACTTGATTCGCCTCTACGACACCGGAAAGCTTCGGCACCAGCGTTACACGTACCATGTGCTGCAACTGATCGAGGGCGACACGCTCGACAACCTGGTAGGCGTGACAGGGACCGAGCACGCCAGCGTGAGCCGCCCCCCGAGCGCCCGCGTGAGCGATGAGGAAGGGGCGGTCGAGTACGAGCGGGCCGTGAGTCAGCGCGGCGGCGAGCTCTGGCGGCGGAGCCGCATGAACCTGCCGTTTCAGCACGCGCTCTCGACCGCCACCGTGCTCGACCTGCTGACCAGCGTGCTGCTCTGGCTCGAAGACGTGCATCGCATCGGCTACGCCATCAACGACCTCAAGAATGGCAATTTGATGATCAGCCGACGCGGGCAGCTCAAGGGCATCGACCTCGATTCCTACGCGCCCGTACACTCACCCAAAGACAAAGTCGCCGACTACATGTTCTTGGCCGTATCCTTGATCTTGTTGCTGTTTAGCGCGCCCGTCGCCAACCGCGGTCGACACCTGCCCTGGGAAAAGCTCATCGAGAGCGAATCTCAGCTGCGCCGCGGACTCGCGGAAGCTTGGCCATTCGGCGACGTCGAACGCCAGAGCGCGGGTCGCGTGACAGAAGAAGAGCTCACCCAAGTCTTCGTCGACTTGGTGCAGCGCAGTCGTCACCTCTTTTACACCAAGCGTCCCGAGCTGTTCTCGGAAGACGTAGGGCGCTTGATCAGCCTCAAGCGCCGGCTGCTGTTCGAGGAGATGGTGATCGATTAGCGCGCGGCCCCGAATTCTCAGCCCGAAAACGTGCCCGACGGTCTGGTCGGTGTGTCCAGTTCTCGTGATCCAGCTGCATCCCACTTCATCGGCACGACCGCTCGCGCCGTTGAGCTCCTTCGGGCACGGGCACGGGCACGTTTACGGGGAGACAGCGGAATTCAGGGAGGCGGCCGAGTGTCCTCCGTCAGACAAGCGCCCCGATGGTCCTGAATTTCCCGTGGACATGCGTCGGCTCGGGCCTTCAGCTGAATTCGCCGCGGATGTACGCTTTCGTCCGCTCTTCGCGCGGGTCCTCGAAGAGGGCTGCCGTGGGGCGGTATTCGATGAGGTAGCCGGTGCGGCCGCCCGCGCTGGTGTCGACGAAGAGGAAGGCGGTGTGGTCGGCGACGCGCTGGGCTTGCTGCAGGTTGTGGGTCACGATCGCGATCGTGTAGCGCTCTTTGAGCTCGAGCATCAGCTCTTCGATGCGGCGCGTCGCGATCGGATCGAGCGCCGAGCACGGCTCGTCCATCAGCAAGAGATCTGGCTCGACGGCGATCGCGCGCGCAATGCACAGGCGTTGCTGTTGACCACCGGACAAGGAAAGCCCGCTCGAGTGGAGCTTATCCTTCACCTCGTCCCACAGCGCGGCTCCGCGCAGCGCGGCCTCCACGCGCTCGGCGTAGTCACCCTTGTAGCGATTGAGCCGCAGGCCGAAGGCGACGTTCTTGTAGATGCTCATCGCGAACGGGTTTGGTTGTTGGAACACCATGCCAATCGAGCGCCGCACCGCCACGGGGTCGACGTGGTTCGCATAAATGTCTTGGCCCTGAAAATGGACTGACCCTTCGAGGCGAAATCCGGGCACGAAATCGTTCATGCGGTTCAAGCTGCGCAGCACGGTGCTCTTGCCGCAGCCCGAGGGGCCGATGAACGCCGTGATCGCGTTAGGCGCAATCGGGATTTCGGCGTCGCGCACGGCCAAGAAGCTCCCGTAGTAGAGCTTGCGGATATGGCAGTCCATCAGCGCTTTGGCGCGCGCGCCCTGCGCCGTGATGGCCCGCGCCGAGGCTCGCGCCGCGTCTGACTCGGGGCCGATGTCGTTCGCATAAACGCCTTTGATGGTCATGGTTTTACTCCCAATCACTGTTCAGTTGGACGCTTGATGACGACCTGGGCAATCACGTTCAAGACCAACACCAGGCTGACCAGAACCAGGGACGCGGCCCAGGCAAGCTTTACCAGGTGTGGGAACGGACTCCCCGAAAAATTGTAGATCAGCACGGCGAGCGACGCGACCGGCGCGCGCACGTTGCCCTCGAACCAGTAGTCGCTGAAAAGCGCCGTGAAGAGCAGCGGCGCGGTTTCGCCCATCGCGCGCGCCAGCGCCAACATCACTCCCGTTAGAATGCCTGGCAGCGCGGTCGGGACCACGACGCGCAACACCATCTGCGTGCGTGTCGCCCCCATGCCGAGCGCGGCCATCTTCATCTTCGACGGCACGGCGAGCAGCGCTTGCTCCGCGGTCAGCATTACGGTGGGCACCATCAGGACGGCCATGGCGACGCCGCCGGCCAAGGCGCTGAACGAGCCCAGCGTGACCACCACGGCGGCGTAGGCGAACACACCTGCCAGGATCGACGGCATTCCCGTCAACACCTTGCCCGCGAAGCGCACCACCACCGCGGCCTTCGACTCGGTGCCGTATTCAGCCAAGTAAATCGCCGACAACAGCCCCAAAGGCAGGCTCAACAGGCTCGCGATCGCCACCACGACCAACGTGCCGAGCAGCGCGTTGCCGATGCCGCCGCCTTCCATGCCAGCGCCCGGGGTGAGCTCACTGAACAAACTCGGGCTAATCAGTGCGCCGCCGCGAACGATCAACATATAGAGCACGGAGAACAGCGGAAACAGCGCGGCGAGCGAGAGCAAGATCGCGAACATCGTGAGCGCGCGGTCCATCAACGTGCGAAAATTCGTGACCGAATACGAAAGCGAGAGCACGGGCTTCGATGCGTGGGGCTCGCTATCCGTGATCACTTGAGACCTCGCAGGCCCGAGGTGGCGCGCTGCATGATGAGCGAACCGATTACGTTGAGAACCAGCGTGATCGATAGCAGCACCGCGGCGGCGTACATCAACGCAGAGACTTCGATCGCCCCCGCTTCCGGGAAATGATTGGCGAGCAGCGCGGCGAGCGTGTTCCCGGGAGAAAACAAGGACCAGCCGAAGCTGTTCGAGTTGCCGACCAGCATGGCGAGCGCCATCGTCTCACCAAACGCGCGCCCGAGCCCCAACACCAACGCCCCGAAGATGCCCCCAGCCGCGGTCGGCAGCGTGACCTTGAAAATCACTTCCCAGCGCGTGGCGCCGAGACCATAGGCGGCTGCAGCGAGACGAGGCGGCACGGCCGCCATCGCTTCGCGCGAAATGGCCGTCACCGTCGGCAGAATCATGATCGCGAGCACGGCTCCTGCCGGCAGGATCCCCGGCCCGTTCAGGCTCGTCGAAAACAGCGGAAAGTTGCCAAACTGCTTGCTCAAAGAGGCCACCTGAGCGCGCAGCACGGGGATCATCACGAAGATCCCCCACAGACCGTAGACGACGCTCGGGATCGCAGCCAAGAGCTCGATCACGTTCTTCATCACGAGCTCCCAGCGCCGGTGTAAGAAGCCCTGGCTCAACACCAGCGCCACCGTGATCCCCAAGAACCCGCCGATCACGAGCGCGATCAAAGACGTATACAGCGTCCCCACGATGTGCGGCAGCACACCGAAAGTGCTGCGGTTCGCGTCCCACACCGAGCCTGTCAAGAAGCTTAGGCCATAGGCGCCGATTGCGCTGCTGGCGTGACGCATTACTTCGATGACTACGGCCAAGAGCAGCAGGACCACTCCTGCCCCGAAAGCGTGCGCCACCCAGCGAAACGCGATGTCCGAACCGCGCTGCCACTTGCTCGGTGGACGCGCGATGCGGCTCCGGAACGCGCCCGACAAGTCAGGCGTGTTTCCGGAGCGGGACGGTGCGGGGTTAGCCATGGGAGTTACTGCGCTGGGCCGAGCGCAGAGGGAGTCAGGGTCATTCGATGGAGTCGACGGCTTTCGACACCGTCGACGCCACCGCGCTCGGCAGCGGGATGTAGTGCAGGCTCTCGGAGAGGTTCTGCCCGTCCGAGAGGCACCACTTGAGGAGGCGCTTCACCGCGTCCGCCTTGCTCTTGTCGTCGTACTTCTTCTTGGCCAAAATCCAGGTATAAGTGACGATCGGATAGGCCTCTTCGCCTGCCGGATCGGGCGCCCAGGCACGCATATCGGGGGGCAATTCGATGCCCGCCAGCGACTGCGTGGCCGCTTTGAGCTCGGGGGCAATGAACTTTCCGGCTTTGTTCTCGAGCAGCGCCGTCGGTTGATTGCTCGTCGCCGCGAACACATACTCGATGTAACCAAGCGAGCCGGCGGTGCGCTGAATCAGCGCCGTAGCGCCGTCGTTCTTGGCGCCGCCCACCGCGTTCTTGGCCGGGAAGTTGACGGACTTGCCGGTGCCTGGACCGCTCTTCCACTTCTCGCTGATGGCCGAGAGGTGCTGCGTGAAGACGAAGGTGGTGCCGCTGCCGTCGGAGCGGTTGACGGGGGTGATGTCCTGGTTTGGCAGCTTCACGCCCGGGTTTGCTTTCGCGATCTTCGGGTCATTCCACTTCTTCACGTCCCCGAGGAAGATGCCCGCGTAGGCTTCCCGCGAGAGCTTCAGATCCTTGACGCCCTCGAGGTTGTAGGCGAGCACGATGTGCCCCGCCGTCACCGGCAACAAGATTACGTTGCCCTGGGCCTGCTTGAGTTCGTCGTCCGTCATCGCGGCGTCGCTGGCGCCGAAGTCCGTTTGATTGGCGAGGAAGGCTTTGATGCCGGCGCCGCTGCCCGTCGATTGGTAGTTCACGCGGATCTCGGGGTTCTTCCCGCTAAATTCACGGAACCAGCGCGAGTAGACCGGGGCGGGGAAGCTCGCTCCCGATCCTTGCAAGGTGACCGGCTCGGCGACGGCGGCCTGCACGGTCGCAGAACTTGCGGGCTTGGCTTCGGCCGCGGCTTCGCTCTTCTTGCAGCCAGCGAAGGCGAACAACGCAACGAGGGCCAGACAGCCGCTCACGGCCCTGCGGGGAATGCTGGGGGTCTGAGTCATGTGAAAAATCTCGTGGTTCTGCGCCCGCACACTGGGCTAGGCGCGCGAAGTATCTCTATTGGGTGGTGAGGCACTCCGTACGCGATCTCGCGGCTCTCGTCACGCCACGCTGCTCACAGACACGAAATCGTCACACACCCTTCATGGTCCTGGAAAGCGTGGAACAGCCGCAGTGAACAAAGCCGGGCGCGCCGTGCTTCACTGTGTCGAAAACGTCGCTCACGATGAGCCGGCCAAGCGGCGTTGCGCGTGGAGCGCGCGCAGCGGCGAGACCGCGATCAGATTGTTGCAACGACGTGTCGCGGACAGACTCTGAGCTCGCGACGCAGTCGCCCCTTGGTGTCCGTCTCGAATTGCTGCATGGTCTTCAGCATGCTCCAGGTGACAGACCCCACGCCCAGAGAGCTCGACGATCGACGTCTTTATCTCAATCGCGAGCTCTCTTGGCTCTCGTTCAACGAGCGTGTGCTCGATCAAGCGCGCGACGCGCATTGGCCGCTCCTCGAGCGCGTGAAGTTTCTTGCCATATTTGGCTCGAATTTGGACGAATTCTTCATGATACGCGTGTCAGGCTTGCACGATCGGCTGGCCTCGGAGCTCGAGAGTCCGGCGAGCGATCGGCACTCCGTCGCCGAGCAGATCGCGCGCGTGCGACGGGAGGTGGTGCGGCTGTGTGACAGCGCCACGCTGCTCTTGTCGGAGCAGTTGTTGCCCGCGCTGGACGCGGCCGGGATCCGCATTCGTTCGCTTCGAGAATTGTCCGCGGCGAGCGCAGCGTGGGCGCGCGAGTATTTCAGGACGCAGGTGTTCCCGATCTTGACGCCGCTGGCGGTGGACCCGCTGCACCCATTTCCTTTTCTATCGAACCTATCGCTGTCGCTAGCCGTCGAGGCCGAAGATCCGTTGACCCATGAGCGGCGCTTCGCGCGCGTCAAAGTACCTGAGAGTCTAGGTCGCTTCGTGCGGCTCGAAGTCGAGCCCGGCAATCGGGACGCGCTCGGTGATCGCTGCCCCGAGGAGTTCCTATTGCTCGAGGACTTGATCGCGGAGAACCTCTCGGAGCTATTTCCGGGCATGAACATCGTCGGCGTGTGGCCGTTTCGGGTCACGCGCGACATGGATCTCGAGATTCTCGAGGACGAGGCCGAGGATCTGCTGGCGTTGGTCGACCGCGAGGTGCGGCGGCGTCGCTTTGGCGCGGCGGTGCGCTTGGAAGTGGCGTCAGCCGTGCCGGCCCACATCCGAGCATTGCTGCTCGAGAAGCTGGAGCTCGAGGCCGACGACATCTACGAGAGCAGCGGGCTCTTGGGTGTGTCCGCCTTGTTTTCGCTCGCCCAACTGCCGCGCAAGGACTTGCACGATGCGCCGCTGCGCTCGCGCCTGCCGCCCGGCTGGAGCGAGCAGGGCGATCCGTTTTCGCTGATCGCGAATCGCGACGTGCTGCTGCACCACCCGTACGATTCGTTTGCGCCGGTGCTCGACCTGGTGCGCGCAGCCGCTGATGATCCGAACGTGCTCGCCATCAAGATGACCCTGTACCGCGCGGGCACGAACTCGGAGGTGGTGCGCACGCTGATTCGTGCTGCCGAGAATGGCAAACAGGTCGCCGTGTCGGTCGAGCTCAAGGCGCGCTTCGACGAAGAAAACAACATCGTGTGGGCGCGCGCGTTGGAGCGCGCCGGCGCCCACGTCTTCTATGGTTCCCCAGGACTGAAGACGCACGCCAAGGCGCTGCTCGTGGTGCGCCGCGAAGCGCATGGCCTGTGTCGCTATGTGCACCTTTCGACCGGCAACTACAACGCTTCGACCGCCAAGAGCTATACCGACTTTGGCCTCTTGAGCATGGACCCCGAGCTCGGCGAGGACGTGAGCGCGCTGTTCAACGCGCTCTCGGGTTTCTCGAAGAGTGTCGGCTACAAGAAGCTCGTGCTCGCGCCACACGGCCTGCGCCCGGCGTTGCTCGCGAAGATCGATCAGCAAGCGGCTCGCGCCTTGCGTGGCGAGCGCGCGCGGATTTTCGCCAAGTTAAACTCGCTGGTCGACGACGACATCATTCGCGCGCTGTATCGGGCCTCGCAGGCCGGCGTCCCCATCGATCTCGTGGTGCGCGGGGTGTGCTGCTTACGGCCGGGGGTTCCCGGCGTCTCCGAGCAGATCCGCGTGTACTCGCTGATCGGGCGCTTCCTGGAGCACGAGCGCGTGTATGGGTTCGGCCCGCGAGGCGAGGAAGAGTTTTTCTTATCGTCCGCGGATTGGATGCCGCGAAACCTCGACCGTCGCGTCGAGGCGCTGTTCCCCATTTTGGATCCGCGTCTCTGCGAGCGCATTCGCAACGAGTGCCAGCGCCCGCTCGAGAAAGACAACTCCCGGGTCTACGAAATGGCCGCGGATGGCAGTTATCGGCGGCGTAGCCCAGAGCCCTCCCAGCACCTGGTCGATGGGCAAGAGGTCGTTCTCGAACGGGCAGGGGAGTCAGAGCCGGGGCGCGTAAACGGGGCTCAGGTTAGCGTCAGTCTCTGAGCTGCCCGGCCGGCGGGATCCTGGTACGCTGCACGCGCGTTCCAATCGGGAGCGCAGCTCCCGCCCCCTACGAGGACCTCTGGAACGTGAACGAGAGAGCGCGCGGCCGCCCGAGCGGCAAATTCACGCAACACCGACGTTTGGACCGACTGCGCGAGATCCTCGAGCGGCAACCGCGTGGGTTATCCCTGTACGAGCTGGCGGACGCCCTGGGGGTGACCGTGCGCACCATGCGCCGCTACCTTGGGGAGATCGAGCGTGAATACGATCTCGAGGCTGTCCCCACACGCGGCGGGGGCGCACTGCTCTGGCGTGTGCGCACGACCGAGATGCCGCGCAAGGTCGAGCTCCGACGGACCCAGGCCTACGCCCTGCTCGCTGCGCGCCGGTTGTTCGAGCCGATGCGCGGCTCCGCGCTGTTCGAGGAGATCGACCTCGCCGTGAACAAGCTGCTCACGTTCGCGCAGCGTCCGGGACGCGGACCCAACGCCGGCCTCGCCGATGCCAGGCTCGAGGAGCGCTTTCTCTATCTGCCCCACGCGCCCAAGAACTACGGCGAAAAGACGGAGGAGCTCGACGATCTGTTTCAGGCCGTCTCTGACCTGCGCCCGTTGACCTTGACGTATCGAAGCCTCGGGCGCGCCGAGGACGAGCGCATCACCGTGCATCCGTACGCGCTCGTGATGCATCGCGATTCGATCTACTGCGTTGGCTTTCACGTGGCGCGGGGTGAGGTGCGCACGCTGGTGCTCGACCGTATGCGCGACACCGAGTGCGCGACGAGCGAGCGCTTCGAGTTGCCCGCGGACTTCGACATCGATCAGTATTTCCAGGGCGAATTCGGGATTTGGAAGGGCGCCGCGCCGCACAAGGTCGTGATCGAATTCGACGCCGCGGCCGCCGAGTACGTGCGCATGCGCCGCGTTCACGCCAGCCAAAAACTCTCGAGCGTCGCGGGTGGCGGCGTGCGGCTCAGCATGACCGTCGGAAACCTGAATCCCGTGGTGAGCTGGGTGCTCGAATGGGGACGCCGCGCTCGCGTGATCGCGCCCCCCGAGCTCGCCGAGCGCGTTCGGGACGAGCTCGCCGCTGCGCTCCAGCATTACGCCGCGCCCAAGCCCGAAAAGAGCCGCTGAGCGGAGCCGAGTTACGTTGGCGCCGACTCGGAAAGCGTGGCGACTGCGCCGCGCTCAAGCCAGCGGATTTCGATAGACCTCTGCGAGCGGCAGCTCGACACCGAGCGCGCCGAGCTCGGCCGCGCCCGAGCCTTGCACGACGCTTCGCGACCAAGAGCCATCCGCTTGCCGGCTGAGCACCTCGATCTCGGGTCGGTCCTGCGCGACGAGCACGATGCTGTCGAGCCCCGGGATTTGCTTGTAGTGAAAGAGCTTCTCGCCGCGGTCATAGCTCTCCGTGGACGGGCTCAAGACCTCCACGATGAGGCACGGATTCACGGCGGTCGCGCCGCGCGCATCTTCAGGATCCGCCTCCAGCCGACCGCAAATCACGGTCGCATCCGGATAGGTGCCAAGCCCCGTGGCGCGCACACGCACTCGCAAGTCCGAACTGTATACGCGACAGGGGCGGTCACGAAGTCTGTTACTCAGCCAGGAGGTGATGTTGACGCAAATGGCTGCGTGGTCTGGCGAGCCCCCGGCCATGGCCCACACCAACCCCTGCAGGAATTCATGGCGCACCGGGCTCCCTGCTTCGAGAGCTAGATACTCCTCGAACGTGAAGAGCTGTCGCGCGGGCTGCACCATGCGGGAGCGACAAGATAGCACGGGTCCCCGCTGGCCTCGAGAAAGGCTGCGCGGGCCTAAAGCTGCTCACCGCGGCGGCCAGCGACGCGTCCGATTAGCTCCCGAGAGCGCGATATTGTCGATAGTAGCCGAGCACGCGCGCGACGTAGTCCTGCGTTTCGGCATATGGCGGAATGCCACCGTACCGCATCACCGCGCCCTCGCCCGCGTTGTAGCTCGCCAAGGTGAGCTCGATGTCGCCGTTGAACGTGTTCGCGAGCACTCGCAAGTAACGGGTGCCACCGAAAATGTTGTCGCGCGGATCGAACGAGTCGCGCACCATCATACGCTCCGCGGTCTCCGGAATCAGCTGCATCAGGCCGCGCGCATTGGCATGCGACACGGCGCGCGGATCGAAATCGCTCTCGACCTTGATCACCGCGCGTACGAGCTCGGTCGGAATCTGGTAGAGCGCGGCCGCTTCGCGGATATGCTGATCGAAGCGCGTGAAGCGATCAGCCGCGCCACGGGTAGAAGCGGGGCTCGCGCCAGCCTGTTGGGGGCGCGGTTCGGTGCGCGCGTACAGCCGTGCACCGTTCTTCGGCGTATTGGTGAAGCTGATCACGCCGTCCGGGCCCACGGCGCGATAGATGTCCGCCGAAGCCGAGTGGCTGGTGGCCACGACACCGAACACGCTGATCAGAGTGAGCACCCAGCCGGCAGCTCCACGGGGTCCTTGGCGAGGGGGACGGGGGAAGGACATGCGTTGGAGGGAGCGAGGCATCGCGGGACCTGAATCGTACCGAGTTGCCGGCTGGGTACTGTAAAAAACTGCGAAGGCTCCCGATTTGTTCCCGCGTGGTGCGGAAATCGTGGGGGCGCGAAGCGGGGCAGGTGGGCAGAGAGGCGGCATGTGGGTGCGCGCCGGGCCGGCGATCCGTTAGCGCCAGCGGCGCGTACAGGAAACATGGCCGATGTGGACGATGAGTACGACGTGGCGGGCGAGGTGCTCGACGCCGACGCCGCGGAGGTCCTGGCCGCACCGTTTGCGGCCTTGCTGCCTGGCTTGAGCGTGCCGCCCGAACGCCGAGCGCGGCTGCTAACGGCCGTATCAGCCTTGCCCCTCAAGTACGCGCCATTCTTCGACCGCCTGGGCGAGCTCTGGGGGCTGTCCGCGGCGGAGGTGCAGGCAGAGCTTTCCATCCTTAACGATCGGGGCTGGCGCTGGGCTTGGCCGGGCATTCGCTATTTCAATGTCGCTGCAAGCGAGCGCCTGGACGAGCGGGCGCGACTGCTTCGCTTCGAGGCCGGCGTGCGATTTCCGGCCCACCGCCACGACGGCGAGGAAAGCGTGCTGGTTCTAGAGGGAAGTTACACCGACTCGGGCGGGCGGGTGGTGAGGGCCGGCGACACGCAGCGCATGTCGGAAGGCAGCGAGCATTCGCTGCAGATCGCGGACACGGGGCCCTGCGTGGCGGCGATTTCGCAGCGTGGCCTCACGTTCCAAGGCGCCCTGCTGGGTCGCTTGGGGCGTCTCGCTGCGTGGGGGCGTGCGCCGCGCCGTTGACGAGGCGCGGCACTCGAAGCTCAGTCGTCTTCGCCGGGCGTCAGGTAAGTGTATGAGCGCAGCGAGTCTTCGTAGTGGCGCATCAGCGTGCGAAGCTGATCATTGGTGAGGCGCCCGGCGCTGACGGCGCGTTCGGCTTGGCGCCGCACAGCGTCGACCATGCTGTCGGGCTGGTATTCGACGTAGCGCAGCACCTCCGACACGCTGTCGCCTTTGATCACGTGGCGTACGTGGTGGCCGCCGTCTTCCGTGAGCGCGACGTGCACGGCGTGCGTGTCGCCGAATAGGTTGTGCAGATCGCCCAAAATCTCTTGGTACGCGCCGTTCAGGAACATGCCGAGGAAGTACGACTCCTTCGGCTTCAGCGTGTGCACGTCGAGTGAGCTTCGTACGTCCTCCACGTCGATGAAGCGGTCGATCATGCCGTCGCTGTCGCAGGTGAGATCGGCGAGCGTGGCCGAGACCGTCGGCTCTTCCTCGAGCCGATGAATCGGCATGATCGGGAACAAGTGGTCGATCGCCCAGATGTCCGGGGCCGATTGAAAGAGCGAGAAGTTACAGTAGTAAATCGCGCTCAGCGTGCGATCCAAGTGCTTCAGCTCTTCCGGAACGAAGTTCAGCCGCCGCAGGGTCTGCTGAATCTTCTCGCAGCAATTCCAATACAAACGCTCCACCTGGGCGCGCTCGCGCAGCGTGAAGTAGCCGTACTTGAACAGGCTCTGCGCCTCTTCTTTGGCTTGGCTCGCGTCGTGGTAGCTCTCCTGCACGTTCTTGGGCTGAATGCCGCGGTAGGTGTCGTAGAGCTCCTTCAACAACCGGTGCGCTTCGTTGGTTGGCTCGACGGGCTCCGCAAAGCGCACTTCGTTGCGCCCCACGACCTCGAACACGAGCACCGAGTGATGCGCCGCGATGGCGCGCCCGCTCTCGCTCACGATGGTCGGCACCGGCACGTCGGCCTTGGTGCACGCGGCTTGGATGTGCGCCACCACGTCCGCGGCGTACTCGTCGAGCTGGTAGTTCTTGGAGGCGTGAAAATCGGTCTTGGAGCCGTCGTAGTCGACGGCTAGACCGCCACCCACGTCGAGGTAGCCCATCTTGCAGCCCATCTTGGCGAGCTCGACGTAGATGTTCGACGCCTCCTGCATGGCGTTCTTGATCGGAATGATGCTCGAGATCTGACTGCCGATGTGAAAGTGGAGGAGCTGCAGCGAGTCGAGCATGTTGCGCTGCGTGAGCCCCTCGACCACCTCGACCACCTCGGAGGTGTTGAGGCCGAACTTGGCGCGATCACCGGCGGAGTCCGCCCAGCGCCCGACGCCTCGGGTCGTGAGCTTCGCGCGCACGCCGAGCAGCGGACGGATGCCGAGCTTCTCCGAGGCGCGGAACACGATGTCGAGCTCTTCCAAGCGCTCGAGCACGATGATCACGGTCTTGTCGAACTTCTGCGCGAGCAGCGCGGTCTCGATGTACTGCCGGTCCTTGTAGCCGTTGCAAATGATCAGCCCGCCCACGTCGCTCATGCAGGCGAGCGCGATCAAAAGCTCGGGCTTCGAGCCTGCTTCGAGGCCGAAGTTCCACTTGCGGCCGACCTCGACGATCTCTTCCACCAAGTGGCGCTGCTGGTTCACCTTCACGGGGAACACGCCGCGGTAGGTGCCCTGATACTCGTACTCGGCGATGGCTTTCGCGAACGACTCGTTGATGCGCTTGATGCGATGGCCGACGATGTCGGGGAAGCGAATCAAGAGCGGCAGATCGAGGCCGCGTGCGCGAAGCTCGAGCGTGAGGTCGTAGAGGTTGATGCGCTGCCCGCGCTCGGGATCGGGAGTGACATCGACCTGCCCTTGCCCGTTCACGTGGTAGTAGGGCGCGCCCCAGCCTTGGATCTGATAGCGCTGAGTGGCACGCTCGAGGTTCCAGTCGCTGTAGCCGTTCTGCTTCTCGAGAGAAGACGGGCGACGCGAGACGTCGAGGGCAGCATCCAGAGAGATCGCGGAGAGTTTGGCGCCGTTCATGGTCGTTTTTTCAGAGGCGAATATAGCCGACTTCGGAGGGTAGGGCCGGCGATCTGCACGGGGGGGTGCTGAGCCCAGAGGCGCGGGCCGCCCGCCGGGCTCCGTGGCGTTCTGGTGAAGGTCGGATGGAAAGGAGCGCTCAGGGCGCCCAGAACACGGTTGGCAAGGCGCCGCGCCGCGAGAGCGCCAGAAAATCCATGGAGAGCGCCACTGTGATGTGGACCAGGAACCCGGCGTAGATACTGCGCGTGCGCATAGCCAGCGAGCCCAACACCACACCTGCGATAATCGCACCATTGGCCTCGAGGTACGGCTTTCCGTAGTGGATCATGCAGTAAGGCAGGGCCATCGCGAACACCGCAGACGAGCCGAGCGAGCGCCGCAGCGCGCCTAGGATCCAGCCGCGGAAGAACAGCTCGAGCGCAAAGAATTGGAGGAAGTACATGACCTCCCACGCCGCCCAGTCGGCGTAGCTCCGCGACGCCAACTTATAGAACGGGTAGTACGAGCCAAAGTCCGGCTGGTGAGCCACCACCCAGAGCAGCGGCATCACCACCGCCAGGCACAGCCCGTAGATCCAGACGTGGCTCAAAAAGCCGCGACCACGCAGGCCCATGTCGAGCAGACTGTCCTGCGGAAAGAGTAACTTCCAGAGCGGCAGCGGGACCAGCACGTAGCCGATGATGCGCGCCGAGGCCCACCACACGTACCCGTAGAGTTCGTCGTATTTCGCCAGTCGGGTCTTGCCGAGCGTGCCGAGGTTCAGCGACTCGATCATTGGCCGGATCACTTGGTCGAAGAAGCCGCGGCCCCCGTAGTACTCCTGGACGGTGAGCACGACGGCCGTGATCACGAAGCAAGCCGCCGGTCGATAGTCGACGGCGGGTGACAGCGCTCGCTGATGGGTGGCTTCGGCGTCCACCTCCTCCCACGTTTCGTGGAAGAACCACCAGACCGCCGGGGCGATCGCCGCCAGCACAGGCACTGGCAGCAGGGCTTTGACGGGCGGGTAGTTGATGAAGCTCGTCCACCACGACACGTCGTGGATGCGCGTCAGCGGCAGCGGCGGCGGGCCACTCGAAGAGCCCCGCGAGCCGAGTCGACCCACCAAATCGCCAACGACGGCGCCGAGATTGCCCATGGATCTAGGCGCCAGCGAGCTCGATGCCGCGGGCTAGGCGAGCCAGAGTCTGCTCACGGCCGAGCACGGCCATCACGTCGAACAACGGCGGGCTCGCGCTGCGCCCGGTGAGCGCCACACGTGCCGCCTGGGCGAAATGCTTGAGCTCGAGGCCCTCGCGCTCGGCGAAGCGCTTGCCCGCCTCCTCCAGTGTGGACGCGGTCCAGGACGTGACCTCGGCGAGGGCTGACGACAGCGACTTGAGCCTCGGCGCGCTTTCCGCGGTCAGGAATTTCTGGCGCGCCTTGTCGTCCATCTCCGGCGTCGCTCGAAAGTAAAACTCGAGATCGCTGGCGGCATCGACCAGGGTGCGCGCCCGTTCGCGAATGCCGGGCACGGCGGCGTGCAGGAGCTCGTTCGACGGGTTCTCGATGCCGCGGGCAGTGAGGAATGGGCGCACCCAGTCCACGTACTCGTCCAGCGAAGTCAGGTCATCCCGCTTCAAGTGCTCGAAGGCCACGTCCGCGAACTTCTTCTCGTCGAACTTGCCGTCGCTCTTGTTGACGCGCTCCCAATCGAACACACGGATGAGCTCACTGCGGGCGAAGATCTCTTGGTCGCCAAACGACCACCCGAAGCGCACCAAGTAGTTGAGCACGCCCATCGGCGAAAAGCCGCGCTCGCGATAGTCCTGCACCGAAACCGAGGCGTGGCGCTTGCTGAGCTTTTCGCCCTTGGCGTTCAGCATCATCGGCAAGTGCGCGAATTCAGGCGCCTTCCAGCCAAACGCATTGTAGAGCAAGACCTGTTGCGGCGTGTTGCCGATGTGATCGCGACCGCGCGCGACCAAGCTGATCTCCATGGCGTGGTCGTCGACGACGGCGGCCAGGTTATAGAGCGGGTAGCCATCCGTGCGCACCAGCACGAAATCCTGCTGCGCGTGGTTCGGTGTGCTGATCGCGCCGAACACTTTGTCGACGAAATCGGTGCTGCCGTCGCGTGGGGTTTTGAAGCGCACGACGTGCGGCAGCGCGGGCTCATCGTGGCGGTCACGGCAGGTGCCTGGGTACACGAACGCCGCCTTCGGATTCTGTTGCTTGAGCGCTTCGCGCGCACGATCGAGCTCTTCCTTGGTGCAGTAGCAGCGATAGGCCTTGCCTTCGCGGATCAAGCGCTCGACCGATTCGCGGTACAGCGCCTTGCGCTCGCTCTGAAAGTACGAACCGAAGGGGCCGCCCACTTCGGGCCCTTCGTCCCAGTCGAGTCCGAGCCACTTCAGGGCGTCCAAAATGGCGCGCACGCTGTCGAGACTGCTGCGCTCTTGGTCGGTGTCTTCGACACGCAACACGAAGGTGCCGCCCTGGCTTCTCGCCCACAGCCAATTGAACAGAGCGGTGCGGGCGCCGCCGATGTGCAGGTAGCCACTCGGCGACGGCGCGAAACGCAGTCGGGGCTTCATGCGGCCTCTCGGCCTGGGCCTGGCGGCGTGGCCCCAGCAAACCAGGTGAGCACTGAGCGATCGTCTCTCATTGGAGCCCCGGCGCCTACCACGCACCCAAGCATGCGTCACTCGCTGAAAGGCGGGGTTTCGAACCTGGAGCGACATCGGATTCTGCGCTCATACGAACGAGCACTGCCATTCCAGTTGCGACCCCGCTCGCGCGTTGCTAGAAGGCCGGCCTTCCTCAGGCCCCCTCTAGAGTGCGGCCCGGAGTCGAACGATGAAAAAGTCTCCCGTCACCGCCGTCAAAGAGCAGTTCCAATCCAAGGAGAAGCTCGTCGAGGCCGTCCAGAAGCTCGCCACCCCTGAGCTTTGGCTCGATCGCGTCAACTCCGTGAAGGGGCTCGCCCGAGTCTCCAATCAGAAGCTGCTCCGCCTGCAAGCTCAGCTGACTGACGCAAAGTCTCGCTTCGGCAGCCGCGCCAAGCTGATTGACGCGATTCTCGACCTCGAGAAGCGCGTCAAGGATCCGGGCTACAAGACCCGGCTCGAAGGCTTCCCGCTGCCGCGCTTGTTGGACGTGCACGGCGTTCTTGCCAAGAAGGCGAAGCGCGCCACGGCCAAGAAGAACCCGGCCGCCCCCAAGAAGGCGCCCGTCAAGGTCGAGGCCAAGCCGGTCGTCGCCAAGAAGAAGCCTTCGCTCGCGCCCAAAACGGTCGCCGAGAAGAAGAAGGCAGCCGCGAAGAAGTCGAAGAAGAGCTGAGCGGTCGCGCCAAGGCGTGCCGCCCAGCTCGGGTCGGCGCGCCTTTAGCGCAGGCCCTTTTCGGCCACGAAAGCGTTCGTGAACTCGGCGCTCTTGGCGTAGCTCTTCTCGAGATCGGCGATCATCTTCTTCTCGAGCAGGCCCCCGACGCCGAAGATCTTGGCGGTGACGCTGCCCTTCGCGATGCGCTGGCAGCGCTCGGGACCGTCGGCAACGGTCGAGATCTCGATGCGCACATGGATTTTGTCAGCCAGACGATTGGGGACGACCTCAGCCGTGTAGCGGTGCGCGCCGCGGTCGAGTGTGCCGCGCTCCTCGTAGCCAGCGCCTTCGCCCACGACCGCCTTCAAGGGCCCCGGTAGGTCCCCGATCGGCGGAATCGCCTCCACGATGCGCTCGACCTTGTCGCCCGCTTCCTGGTGTTTGGTGACCTTCCAGCCGGCGAATTTGAGCCGCTCGAGAAAGAGCCGGCGATTATATTCGTCATCGAAGAACAGCTTGGTCCAGAAGGTTTCCTCGCTGCAGTTGAAGGTGTGCTCGGCGCGAAATTCAGGCATGGCGGTGTCCCTGGGTGCTTCGGGCGCATCTTCTCTCGGGGCAGGGCGTCGCGTAAAGCGGCGTCGCGCCGTTTCGGCAGGTGACCCGTGCTTTCAGCGGGTCTGGTAGAGTCGCCTCATGTCCTCCGGATCGGCGACGCTCGCGCCGGGTGAACGCACCCTCCCTCGTCTTCCTGGCTGGTTTGGCCAGGCGCTCGTCGTCTTGCGCAAGGATATTGCGATCGAGGTCTCCACCGGGGAAGTGGTGGTGACGTCCGGATTTTTCGGGCTGCTCATCGTCGTGCTGTCGTCGCTCGCGTTTTATGGCGGGGCCGGCACGCAGCGCCTGGTTGGTGCGGGCGTGATTTGGGTCAGCCTCAGCTTTTCGGCCGTGTTGGCGCTCGGCAAGACCTGGCAGCGCGAGCGGGATGAGGGCGCGCTCGACGGCCTGCTCGTGATGCCGATCTCGCGCAGCGCGATCTTCGCCGGCAAGGCCCTCGGGGTGCTCGGCTTCTTGCTCGTGATTTGCGCGCTGGTCATCCCGATCGCGGCGCTTTTGTTTTCGTTGGATCTCGCGGTGGTGGGCGTCGGCCTAGTCAGCATTGCCCTGGCCTCGGTACCCGGGTTGGCGGCTTCCGGCACCCTGTTCGGCGCGATGACGGTGCGCACACAGGCCCGCGATCTGTTGTTGGCGGTCGTGCTGTTCCCGCTGCTGTCGCCGACTTTGTTGTGTGCGGTCGCCGCGACGCGCGAGCTGCTCGGCGGCGCGCCGCTCAGTGAGCTCGGCGATTATTTCCGTCTGATGGGCGTATTCGACATCGTCTTCATCTCAGGCGGTCTGGCGCTGTTCGGCTCGCTCATCGAGCGCTGAGCGCTGCTGAGGGCGCAGCCGTTACGGGCAGTCGTCACTGAGGACGGGCGCGCCAGCCCTGCGGCGACGCTTTTCTCTTCGCCGTTCAGTCAGAGGCGCGTCGCCGTGAATCGGGGCTTGATGACGCGGTTGACGTACTCGCCGACCGAGCTCGCTCGCAATAGCAGCCGATAGGCCGCCGCGGGGACGTGAACGTATCGATACACGCCGCCGCCGCGAAACTCGATTTCGAGCACCGCGCTCTCGGGATCGTAGCCTACGGCCGCGACGCTCGTTGATTTCACGGGAATGCGATCCATGCTCGCCTGCGACCGAGAATGCCTTGATTTGTTGGGGTCGCCAAGCCTTGCTCGAGTTCGGGCTCGACCTTCGTGTGTGGGCGTCGCTCGGGGATTCGCGCGGGCTGGGCGCTGCTCGGGGATTTGAGCTAGCTTCCCAGCATGGGCGTTTTCGAGCGCGGCAGCGCGGAGTTCAAGCGCATCGTCGATAAGGGGCGGAAAGCCGCGGATCGCGCCCGCGAGCGCGTGCTCGACCCTATCCAGCGCGCGGTCGAGGCAGGGACGAGCCTGCAACCGACTCGCCCAGCGCCGCTCGAAGAGCTCGGCCCGGAGCCGCCCGTGGTGGCGCGCCTAGTCGTCGAGATCCGGAGCGACGGCTCGCGCACCATCGCGCGCGGAGGGCTCGAGGATCTCGCCACGGGTCAGAAGGTTGCAATTCGGGCGGATGGCACGAGCCCAGCCCAGCTGGCGCGATCGCTTGCCGGCACGCTCGTCACACTGCCCGTCTTTGCGGCGCGCATTGCGCGCTCACTCAGTCGCGCGGAAGGCACGGACGCGGTGGAACGGCTCGAAGTGGACGCGACCCGACCGAGCAAGCCAAACTCTGAAGATTAGCCGTGATTGTGCGGGGTCGGCGAACGCGAGCGATCCTACCGGCTCGGCGTGGCCGCGATCAACCCGGCCAGCGCACGCGTGGCCGCACCGATGTCCAAAGGCGCACCTAGATCATGGAACAGCTCCGTGCCCGCCTCGAGGAGCACGAGCAGCGTGGTCAGCGCGGCCGCGTCCACGTCTCGGCGCACACTGCCGTCCGCCTGATCGCTTTCGACGCGCGAGTGCAGTCGCGCGAACGTCTCCGCCATCAGACGTTGTTGGGTGTGCCGGATCTTCTTCGAGCGGCGACAAGCCGCCAACAGCTCACCCGTGCGCACTGCGCCAGGAACGGGAAATGCACCGCTCGCGACGGCCCCGGCGAACAGCTGGAGCAAGCGAGGCGTCGTCACCACGCCGTCCGGTAGCTCGAGTAGCTGAGAGAGCACCTTGCTGCGACGCTCGGAAATGGCGGCCGCGATTAGCTCGTCGCGATCCGCGAAATGAACATAGAAGGCGCCGCGCGTGCAGCCCGCGCGCTCGCAGATCGCGTCCAAGCTCGGCGCATCCAGCCCCGATTCGGTGAACGCGGCGAGCGCGGCCTCGAGCAAGGCTTGGCGCGTCCGTTGCTTGGCCTTTTCGCGCAGGTTGGGGGGGCGCGCCCGGCCGGACCTTGACATACGGATTCGTATCTAACATACCATGGCGTATGTCAATGGGGAGCTGGCCTGGAAGCCGCACGCTGCAGACGGCCTTCGGCGTACTTTCTGCGTGTTTGGGGTTGAGCCTCGCTCGTGTGGCGCGCGCCGACGACGCAGCGGCGCCTCGCCGCTGGTACGGCTGGCAAACGCTGGTCACTGACGGCGCCGGCGTGGTCCTGATCGCGGCCAGCAGTGTGCCGGAGGGACATCACTCCTATCGCGTCGCGAGCGGCCTGGTCGGCGCTGGGCTGACCACGTTGGTGCTTGGTGCGCCAGTCGTGCACGCCGCGCACGGGCGCTGGGGTGCGGCTGCGGGTAGCCTCGCCCTTCGCACGCTGCTTCCGGCGCTCGCCTACGTCGCCTTGAACGAGCCGTGCTCGGGCGAGTGCAGCGGGCCGCTCCTGCTCGCGGTGCTCGCCGTCACCGCTCCGGTAGCGCTCGACGCGGCGGCTCTGTCTTGGGAGACTACGCCCGCATCGACGGATCCGTCGGGCCGCGCGCGGCAAAGCCGCCGCGCATCCCCGCCAATGCTCGTTCCCTATGCGACCGCGGGCCGCCACCAGCTCGCGCTCGGGGTTCGCGCGAGCTTCTGACTCGCTCCACTACGCTGCTGCCGTGGAAATGGCGGCAAATTCGCCTAGGGCGGCCGAGGGCGACGATTGCGCGAGAGTGAGGGGAATGCCCGGCTTGGGAGGGGGGATTGGTGTGGCATGGCGCCTCGGGCTAAGGATCGCGTCGACGAGAAGATGGCTGCGCGCGCCGGTATGATTCGCTCCAAAGCCCGACTGCTTGCGTTCGGCGTCGCTGCCGTGGCAGCGCTATCGCTGAGCGTGGCGCGCGCCGAGACGGCGCTCGACGATGTCCGGGCGACCCCGCGCGGCGCGACCGCCGCCTTCCTCGAGGCCGCAGAGCGGGGAGATAGCGAGGCCGTTGCCGCCGCCCTGGGGGTGCCAGCAACCGCCAGCGCAAGCCGCAAGGCGCAGGCGCTCGAGCTTGGACGCGAGCTTGCCCTCGCGCTGTCGAAGAGCGCAGCGTTCGATATCGACAACGTCTCCGACGACCCGAACGGCACGGCGCGTGATGGGCCCAACGCCGAACGCGTAGCAACGCTGCGCGGGGACGAGCGCGAGCTGTTGGTCTTACTCGAACGCAGCAAACGCGCGCCGTTCGTGTGGACCTTTTCGCCGGGGACGCAGGCGCGAATCCCCGAGCTTTACGCCCGTTATCGCCCGAGCCCGCTCGAGGCGCGCGTACCAGTGCGGCTCAAGGCAGAGCTGCTCGGGCTCCCGTATTGGCAGTGGATTGGCCTAGTCGGCGCTCTCGTTCTTGCGATTCTATGCGGCGGCGTGATCGCTTACGCGCTCGATCGCGTGGCACGTCGCGTCGCGGTGCGAACACGCGTGCTGTGGGACGACGAATTGGTGGCGGGCCTGCGGGCGCCGATGCGATTGCTGATTCGCGTCATTGTCTACTTGCTGCTCGCGCAAGCGTTGTCTTTGCCCGGGCCACTTCGTTTGGTTTCGTTCCACGTTGCTGGGACGCTCGGGCTGATAGCGCTCACCTGGGCGACGATTCGCGTGGTGGCGGTGATCTCGAATGTGGTCGAGCGCCAAGCGGTGCAGAATGCAAGCGCCGAAGAGAGCCGAGGCGGGCTCACCGCGCGGACCCAAGTGCGCGTGCTCAGGCGCGTCGTCAACGTCGTGCTGTGCGGTTGTGCGGGGGCGATTGGGCTTTTGCAATTCGACGTGGTGCGCAGCGTCGGCGTGTCGCTGTTGGCCTCGGCCGGCATCGCGGGCGTCGTCTTGGGGCTCGCCGCGCAGCGCACCTTGGGCTCGATTTTTGCGGGAATTCAGCTGTCGCTCTCGCAGCCGATCCGCATCGGCGATGATGTCGTCATCGAAGGCGAATTCGGCACGATCGAAGAGATTACGCTCACCTACGTGGTGGTCCGACTCTGGGACGAACGGCGCTTGATCGTACCCATGACGCGCTTTCTGGAACAACCCTTCCAGAACTGGACCAAGGTCTCGCCACGCCTGCTCGGCACGGTGCTCATCCATGCAGACTTCAGTCTGCCCGTGGACGCCCTACGAGCGGAGGTCGATCGCCTGCTCGCGGGAAACCCGCGCTGGGACGAGCGCACCAACGTCGTGCAAGTCACCGATGCCCAAGAGCGAACCCTGGAAGTTCGCGTGCTGGTCTCCGCCGCAGACGGCAGCAGGCTCTTCCAGCTGCGCTGCGAGCTGCGCGAGAAGCTCGCCATCTGGCTCACCCGCTTCGAAGCGGGCCGCTACCTTCCGACACATCGCGTTCAAAGCGGAAGCGAACCCGAGCCGGCCTTACGCGCCAGCACCTA
>JAEUAF010000201.1 GCA_019695485.1 Sorangium sp. | reverse complement strand
CCGTGAGCCCGCGCGCCACCGCGATCAGGCCCAACGCGTCCGTTGCGAAATCACAGGCGAAGCATTTGACCCGGATAGTCCCGTCAGGCCCGAGCGTCACCGAGCAGGACGGCTCGTTTTCGCCGTGCACCGGGCATCGAATCGAAAGACCGGTGGCTTGCCTTTTCGCCTTATCGGCCAGCCCGAGTTCGCGGCAGAGCTTCACCGGATCCACGAGCGACCGGCGAAGTTCACGCGGAAGTTCTCCACGATCTCTCAAACTGCCCACCCGTCTTCGGCGGCTAGAAACGCCGGTGCCGCCGGATCTTCCGGCTTTTTAGGCCGACGCTTGCTATCCGACCATCGTGCGCACATCGCCTTCGAAAGACAGATTCGCCACTGCTCGAGCGTCATGGTCGTATCGGTCCGACCCAACTCTCCGGCGACGAAAGCGTCGCGCATCGCGGTCTGCGCCCAGTCCGGAATCATCGGCGCCTGCTCGAGGCTAGCTGCCTGGAGCGGCAAAAGTTGCAGGTCAATAGGGCACGGAATCCGTGCCGGAACCGTCGCTGCCGCTGCCGCTCGGTGCACACCGGATTCTAGCTCCGACCTGCCAGATCCTTGAGCGGCGGCGATGGTTAAGATCTCTTTGGGTTGGGTTGGGTTGGGAGCACGGGCGCGCGCGGACCCGTGCGGGGGCGCGCCCGCCTGCGCACGAGTCCCGCCGTCTGTCCCGCCGTCTGTCCCGCCGTCTGTCCCGCCATGTCCCACGGGACAGTCCCGCCGTTCAGTTTTTCGTCCCGCCGTCATCTCGCTCAGGATGCGTTCTTGCTCCGCGCGCCAGCGCCTCTTGCGTTCGCGCGCCTTCTCTCGACGGAGTTTCTCCTCGGCCGCGCTGTTCGCATGGTCCTCGTAGTCGTGCAGTCGCCAGCCCTTTGGGGCGGCCTCCACGAGACCGGCGCCGCGCTCCCCGTCCTCGTCAAGCCGACCGCATTCAATCAACGCGACTAGGAGCTTCCTCGGGTTCTTAGGCGCTCCGATCAGGGTTTCGATTTCTTCGTCTGGAATGAAACCATCGGTGAGGTGCCCTGATGTGTAGCGTTTCAGCGCCAACCAAAGAAGGATAGCGTCCGCCCCGCCTAGCTTGATGGCCTTGATCCATTTTGGCCCACCTACGAATTCCTCTTTGAGAGTGATCACGTCCGCGCTCTCCACTGCGTTGCGTTGCCCGCCATGTTCCAAGCCTCGCTGCAATCGAATGCCCACCAGATGTCGCGGTTGCCGCCGTCGCACGACCGGCACTCCCAACGGCCGCCAACGCTCACGATGGTCGGTGTCTTGCACTTGAGGCAGTACCCGAGCATCGCAGCGTCCCATGGCGTGTCACCATCGAGCATCAACCCCCACTCGCGGGTCTGACCGGAGACCGCGATCAGCGCGTCTCCGTCCCAACCTGAGTGTTTGATCTTGTGCTTCGCGTACTCGAAGTCTTCCTCTGTCGGCTTGATCTCGACCAGGAGTCTCCGTCGCTTGAATCCAATGATGAAATCAGGGACGTACCACTCGAGTTCAGCCGGCTCGTACTCCCACGGGATCTTGAGTTCGGTGAAGAAGGCGGCCCATCGGGCCTCAAGCCGGCTTCTGAACTGAATCCCGTGCCACAGGGTAGGAATCGCGCTTACGCGCCTGATTTTTCCCATTGCGGCGGGCAGAACCGTGCCCAGATTGACCGGGCCATCCTTGCTAACTACCATCCGGACGCCTTCCGCTTTCCCAAGTTGATGGCCACGCCCTCGGACGAGTTCCAGTCGTCGCGAGGGCAACTTACGTTTGCCTACAGTCTTAGTTTGCGCTCGGCGGTTCCAGCGCGGAGCATCGCAACTCCGTATCCTACGGCTGCGTTTTTCGCAACAGAATGCGGACGAAAAAAGAGCGCCCTCAACCGTCGTCAGCGGTGGAACTCCGCTCGGCTGAGGGCGCCAGGACGCGCGCGAACGCTCCGTCGGCTCACTAGCTACCACGACAGTCCGCGCCGCGTCACTACGCATCGCAACTCACCGCCTTCCTCCTGCCCGCTCTCCGCTGTTCGCTGACGCCGAGACACGTGCACCCGCGGCACAGAGTGCGGCGCGTCGTGCGGGCGCCGCAGCCCTGGCAGGCGTGAGGCAACCGTGACCGCATGTCTACGTCGCCTTCGAAATGGCCACACGTCGGGCAGCGGCAGAAGCCCGCGAGGAACCCGTGGTGGCAGCGAAGCGGCGTCACCCGGCACCTCTCAAGCGCGCGTGCGGCAGGCAGTAGCGTAGGCCTTGAATCTCGACCGAGCAACGCTCGCAGATAGCTGCATCGCAGCACTTCCCGGCGAGCCTCCCCGTGAGCGCGTGCGCGCAGCGGAACTCCGCGGGCCTCCCGTGGTCGCGACAACGGACGACGTCAGAGGCGCGTCCGCAAACGAAAACGTCGATCGTCATGGTCTCGTGTTCCTTTCCCAATCGAGGCGCGTCACGAGCGTGCGCCGTTGTTCCTCAAGCTTCGGCAATAGCTTTTCGAGTCGCTTCAGGCGGAGCCGAGCGAAGCGCGTGTTGGCGTCCTGCTGCGCCTTGACCGCCTCGTTCTCGAGCCAGACCTCGTACATCTCGCGCTCGGCCCGCATGAGTTCGATTTGCTCATTCAGGTCCGCGACCTGTTCGACGTCGGATGTCATGGCGCCCGTCCTGTGGATATGGCCGTTGTAATTTGCCGCGAATCGGTGAGCGGTGGTGGCGCGCGCGTCAGTGGCGCCGGTACCCCCACCTCGCGGGATACGGTGTCAGAATCTGGATCTCTTAGACTCGCCTCATCTTCCTCTCGCATTTCCTGCCAGCGATGAAGCGAGACGATCGCCTCGGCGATGTCCTTCGAGATGTCCTTGCCGCCACCGCGGCCGCCGGCGACCAACAACTTCTTGATAGCGTGCTGGAGGCATGGGTCCGAGACGCCGAACAGCAGCAGCACGCGATAGACGTCGATCACCTCGAACGGCGTTGGTTTGAAGTAGTGCGGGTACTGGCGCGTACTCATTCGCTCTCCACTCCAGGCTCCTCGCGCGCGTGCGGTGGGCAGAAGTCACGATCCGTCCCGACGTTCGTGGCGCACTGATCGCATATCGGGCGGTCACAGGTGCCGGTCTTTCCATTGCGGCGGGTAACCCGGAAGTCGCATAGCTTCCGAGCTGGGCCGGTGCAGCCAGGCGTCGAGCAAGTCTTGCGGCGCTCGCCGCGGGTGCACGCGATTGCCGTCACTCCACCGCCTAAGTCGATCGTCTTACACGCCATGACGCACCGTTGCCTTTCGATTGGGCTTTGCTTCCAGGAATGAGAGCGAATCGCGCGCGTCGACCTCGTCGAGGATGCGCATCACGATCTTGGACGATTTCTCGGACATCAGATGTAGCCGCTCCTCGAGCCGCTGGCGCAGCTCCTCAGCCTCTCCACCATGGGTGAATCCGTGCTCGGCGCAGTAGACTCCGATGATGCATGGGGGGCGCTTCTTGTCCGAGGTCATGTCAGCACCTCCGGAAACTCGCGCACGTTAAGCCCGCAGTGCTCAACCGCCTTGACGCCCTTCGGGTCGTCCTCCTGGAGAGAAGCGCGCCAGAGCCAGCGAGATCCGAAGCCGAATTGCTCGAGCGCCTCGGCTTCGGTATCGCACGCCCGCGATTCGGAGACGACGTAGGCCCCCATCTGCTTCACGAAGGCTGCGACCCCAGCCCTCTTGCACTGCATGACGATCGATTCGATCCACTCGATTGCGCAGGGGCGCGCGCCGTGTCCGCTCTCGCCGCCGACGATTATCCAATGCAGCTCGGGGCCGTCTCGCAGCGTCTCGTTTTCGTAGCGACGCCCCTCGATGTGTTCGTTCGATTGGTCTTCCCCCCAGGTGCTAATGAGACCGCGCGTCGATCTGCACTTTGGGCACACGTCGTCGCGTTGAGGCGTGGAGTATTCGCGACAGTCGTCACAGTGGTCGCGTCGCTCGATCCAACGGGAGAAGTCGACAGCTTCCAGCAATGGCTCTGCGCTCACGAAGCGCACCGCGGCGGGGCACTGGAGAAGGAGCGGGATGCGCTCGTCGGCCGTCGCCTGGTTCTCCGCGCTCACGCCGAGCCAGACGGCGGAAAGCGGCCATTCCGGGGTGTGCTCCTTGCTCCACTGGCGCGCCGCAACGATGTTGCGTATCTGCGTGGCGGTAACAGGAAAGTGACGCGAGAGCGCTTCGCCTGTCTCGCCGCGCGCTGCCCGCTCGCGGATTTCGACCACCTGCTGCTCGGATAGCTTGTGGTAGCGACGACGTGTTCCGTGTCGCTTGCTATCCTGCCAATTGCCGCGCTGATCGCCCCACCTGAGATTCCATAGTGCGTTGTTGCTTGGGTCGCCGTCGATGTGACATCCCTGGTCAAGCTCACCTGGAGCACGGTCAAAGGCCTCAAGCACAAGCCTATGGACTAATGGGCGCTCAGACTTTCCGTCCCGATATAGCATGACGCGGCAGTGGCCTTGCTCACCGGACATCGGCTTCAGTTCTCGCGGCTCACTCGGAGGAGGCAACCACCGCCCCATTCGTTCTTCGTACTCACCCTTCGAGCGGCAGTCCTTCGAGCACCAGCGCTTTCTCGCCGAGCCGACGGTGCGCTTCCCGCACCACGGACATGCGGCAGTCCCGTGCTCGCTCAATACGCGGCCTTTCGACGTAACCAGATAGCCGTGAAATCCGGCGACTGGCACGATTCGCTCAGGTGCGAAGAACTCTTCGATGCGACCAGCGAGCGCCATGTATTTGAACAGCTCCACGCATGCGCCGGACCCAACCCACTTGAACCACGCGAGCATTCGATCCGGCCGCTTAGTTAGCACCTGAAACGTGAGGTGGGGGCACGCGGCCATCACGCCGAACACAGCTGCTATCTCCTCGTCCGTGAGCGAATGGTGGAACAAGTCCGACATCGAGTTCACGAAAACACGCTGAGGCTTGCGCCAACGAAGCGGCTCCGCCAGGGCCGACGGGACGAGCCGGGCGACGCCTGTCCAGTCGACCTTGCCGCTGCGAATTGTCGTCAGCCCGTCGTAAGGTTTGCCAGGCCCGGAGAAGCGATGCGCTTGGCCCATTGCGTAGCAATTCAGGCAGCCGTCGGAAACGCGGCTGCAGCCGCGCACGGGATTCCAAGTTGCGTCAGTCCAGCTGATTGAGGTGTTCTGGCTCATTTCGCAGACTCCTATCGACCGATCAGGTCCGCGATCGGGGACAGGGCCGTCGCCAAGTCTTGAGCGTTCACGACCCGCCCCCGGCGCCGAGCAGCGGCGGCATCTTTCCAGTCGAGTAGCTGTCCTTCAGCTGCAGCCTAAGCGAGTCGTGAACCGTTGTTCCGTCCGGCAGCAGCACGTCGGCAAGGAACTCCCGCTCAATCGTGGAAGACCCGCTCGCCACGATCTCGAGCTTCGCTTTCACGACAAGCAGCAGACGGCGCCACGCTTCTCGGTCCGCCTGATCCGCGCGTTTTGCTTTCGGGTCGCGCTTCATCATGAGGCGGATAACGCGCTCCGACATGCGAAACTGAACGACCGCGCGTCCGCTATCATCGTCCTGAAATGTGGCGCGTTGTGTCGCCCCATGACGGCCGAGCAGCTCGTCCAGTTCGATGCGAGTCTTCATGACCGGCACCGTCGTGCCCTGCGCAAAACGTTGTCTTTTTGCCACGAACTTAGCCTCCCTGTGCGCGCATCTCCGCGCGACACTTGAAAACGAATTCGATCCCCTGCTGGTGCGTCGTCGGGACGAATACCTTCACTCCGTGCGCGCGCGCCTGTGCGTGCCAGCGCCGCTGCTCCGGTGTGGGCTTCCCGCCCGGCACTTTGGTTTCGAGCCAACAGTAGGGCGTCCAAATGTCGGGCGTCCCCGTGCGCGCGAGATGGATGATCCCGGTGCCCGTCAGCCCCCGAGCTCGCCCGCACTGAATGCGTTCGTTCGGGATTCCGAGTCGGTCGAGGCCTTGGCGGATACTGAGGCTCAGGGCTGTTTCGGACACGCGGCCCTCCAATCCCAGAAGCCATGGCCAGCGACACCGAAACCGTAACAAAGACAAGCGAGGTCCTTGGGGTACATTTCGGATGCGCCGACGAACTTGATGCGCGGAATTCCGTCCGCTTGGCACTTGCCGATCACGTGGTCTCGCCACCAGAGCGACCCCATCGACGCTGGCACGAGCAGCAGGGTCCAGCGCGGCAGGTTCCGCACGGACTCGCACTTCGCTGCCCAGGGGCGGATGTCGGCGAACGGCGGGTTGCACCACGCGATGCCGACATGTGGGAGTGTCCAGTCTTGGACTAGCGAGTTCTCCTGTTCGGAAAAGAAGCGGTCGGCCACCGAATTCTGATGGCTCGCCGCGAGGTCGAAATCGATCACCCCGAAGCGCGCTTCGACCGCCGCAAGAAACTCGGGGGGCGTACCCCAGTCCTGTCGCGACGCTCCGCGGTGCATAGCGGCGCCGCTCCGTTTGATGGATTCGACTTCGCTCACGCGCCACCTCCGCCCGACTCCGGATAGTCCGGCACGAGTCCGCGCTCCGCCAACCGCTCACGCCACGGCACCAAGCCGTGGCCCGGGACGTAGAATCCCCAGCTTGACGTCTTGGGCCCGACAGTGAAGAGGGTCCAGGTGTCAGGGAGAACCCCGGTGATTCGATGGATGAAACCGGGCGCCATCTCCCATGAGCAGCCTTCGTCCAGAAGAATTTCCGCTTCCGGAACGATATGCCAATCCGCGACTGGCAAAAGCTCTCCAGCCTGATCCAAGTAGCCAATCTGCTGCGAGTACCCACCATGCAGCACCATCGTCTGAGCCCACGCCCACGGGTGCGAGTGCATCGCGTCGTCCAGGTCCGCGCGGTGGATGTGGTGCAGGTAGACCGAGCAGGGCGCATCAACCTGACGGTCCGGCGCCCAACCATGCAGCACGTATCGCGACAGGTACGGAGTGCCGTCCTCGCCCATGATATGGCGCACCGGTAGTGTCGCGGCTA
The DNA here is from genome assembly GCA_019695485.1 of Sorangium sp. Classification (GTDB taxonomy): domain Bacteria; phylum Myxococcota_A; class Polyangia; order Polyangiales; family Polyangiaceae; genus PMG-095. Next base: position 1,518 of record JAEUAF010000201.1, on the reverse strand, counting down.
GCGCGCGGATGTCGCCGAGTTTGGTGGTCGTCACGTGCTCTCCTTGCGCTTCTCGCGCTGATAGTCTCGGGCCCTGAGCAGGCAATCGCGGCAAGCGTCGACACCGGCACGACGCCGAGACAGTAGCCGCTTGAGTTCGTCCACCACCTCGGCGTCGCACAGGTTATGCACGGTGCACTCGGTGCACTCGCGCAGGTGCAACGTCTCACCGCTCGGGAGCGGGATTGCGGCAAACGGGTCCCTCGTTTTCATTGGGACCTCGCGAAGAGCGAGCCCTGCGCCAACAGCGGCGCTAGCCGCTCGTTCGCCATCCGAATCGCGACCGGGCTTGAGTCGATGCTGACGCAGCCGCGATCACGCTTGGCGCAGACTGCCGGCACGCTACCGCTCCCGCAGTACGGGTCGAGCACCGAGTCACCGACGTTCGTTAGCGACTCGACGAGCCTCCAGATCAGCTCCTCGGGCTTCTGGGTCGGGTAGACCGTGCGTTCATCACTGCTCGGCGCGATGATCGAAATCTCCCAAACGTCGCTCAGCGGGACGAGCGCCGCCTCTTCCGTCGCGATCGAGCGGACGCGGCGGCCAGCTGTGTTGTGCACCGCGCGCTGCTTGCCGGTGCCCCATTGCTCCAGCGTCGAATTCGCGAGCGGCTCGCACAGCTGATTAAATCGGCACTCGACGTTCGGGTCGCGCACGTACCGCAGCAACACGTCGTGCATCCGTTGGAAGTTCCGCGTCTTGGCAGGCCATCGGCGATAGCGCCAGATGATCTCGCTCGCGAAGCAGACGCGACCGAACACCTTGTCACAAATCAGCTTCGCCTCGTGAACCGCCGAGCAGTCCAGGTGCAGCACCAGCGAGCCTTCGTCGATCAGGAGGTCCCTCGCGAGCGTGAGACGGTGCTCGAGCTCGTTCAGGTACGTCTCGAGGTTCCGCCACTTGTCGCTGAACGCTAGCTCGCCAGAAGCGGTCTTGTAGTCGCGCTGCGAGGCGAATGGCGGGTCCAGGTAGGCCAGCGCGAAACGCTCGCCGCCGGCGTAGAGCGACTCCATCACGTCTTCGTTCTCGCCGTGGATGATGCGGATGCTGCTCACGGTCCAACCCAAATGAGTTCACGCGAATGCGTGTGATTGCCAGGTTTGCGACGGCTCGTGATGCTGCGGCGGAAATCGGTGAACGGAAGCCACGTTGGTGGCTCCCCCGTGGACGGGTGCCGCGCCTCGCAAACGATCGCCTGCGCGCCGCGCTGGAGCGTGCGGACTTGCACGGATAGCGCCACGTAATCGATGGGCGGCATGCGATAGCCGTAGTTTTTCTGGTACGGCGGATCGACGAAGTAGGTCGCCAGCTCGCCCCAATCCGTGGCGCGAACTTGCCAGTGCCGCACCAACTCGACCTCTTCCGCAACGCGCGCGCGCGTATTCGCGGTCCACTGCCCTGGCAGATGGCCCCACGGTGAGACGGTCCAGCAATCGCCAACGTTGTTGGTGCGCTGCCAATGCTTGAGCAGAAGGCCTT
>JAEUAF010000090.1 GCA_019695485.1 Sorangium sp. | reverse complement strand
GCCTGCGTTGTCGGCCACGCCGTCGAAGAGCCCGACGCCCATGGCGAAGGCCAACCAGGCGGTGGCGACTGCCTCGGCCGGCGCTTGACTGGAGCCGAAAGCGGGTTCTTCGCACGCCGCTGCGCCCTCGGCGCAAGCTCATTCAGGATGGAGCGGCGCGCGTTGGATCGGCGCGTCATCGCTGGCCGTCGGGATTGGCACGGGCGCCGCGTCCGCGCTGCTCGCGCTCAATGCCGCCAAGGCGGCCGATCGCACCACCACGGCGTCGCGTTTGGGCGGGAGTTGGGACGTTCCGGCCGCAGAGAACGAGCGCTCAGGTCAGACGTCCGCGACTTGGTCGAGGGCGATGCTCGCCACGTCGGCGCTGACTTCGGGGCTTGGGCTCTGGTTGTTGTTGCGTTCTGAATCTCCCTCCGGCACGCAGGTCGCGCTGCTGCCGACTTCGGGCGGTGCGGCGCTCGATTTTCGCTCGATGTTTTGACGCCGCTCGGCTCGTCGTCTGCGAAAGCATTGGCGGTCAGGGATCCGCGAAGGGATCGAGCAAACGGTTCGGTGAGGGCCGCACGCCCGTCGCGTCGACTGGGCTCGCGGGCGCGGCGCGGGCACCGCGCGCGCTCGGTTTGGCAGAACGCGCCTGCATGCTGGGCTGTGTCGCCGGCATTTTCGCTTGCGCTGCGCCGCCGATCGCTGCGTGAGCGGCAGTCTCGGTGGTTCTGCCGACGACCAGCGCGTGGCCCCCGATGGATGAGTTTGCTAGTGCGACAAACGGGGCGGGCGCTGCGGGCTCGACAGCGGAGTTCGCGGTGTGCGCGCGCGGCGAGCTAGCCGACGCTAGCCGTGGCGTTTCGCCGATGGGTTGGGGGCGCGCTGGCACACCGAGCAGCGCCACGGCGCCCACACCCAGCGAGCCCAACGCGAGTCCCAGTAACCCACGCCACACGACCTTTGCGCGCGGCGCCGGCTTGGCCAACAGCGGGAGAATCTCCGAGATATCGGCGAAGCGCGCGTTTGGCTCGCGCTCGAGGCAACGCGCAATCACTCGCTCCCAGTTTGGCGGTACTCCGTCGACGAGATCGCTCACGCGCGGTGCGGGCGCTTGTGCGCGCCGAAATGCGCGAGCGACGGGCGATTCAGCGTCGAACGGCAGCCGACCCGTGAGCATTTCGAAGGCCACGATGCCGAACGAATAGATGTCGCCCTGTCGCGTCGCGGGGCGCCCCTGCACTTGCTCGGGCGCCATGTAGTCGAGCGTGCCGAGCGCGTGATTCCCGCTCGAGGTGATCGATTCGACCCCAAAAAGCAGCGAGCGCGCGAGCCCAAAGTCGGTGACTTCGGCAGTGAGCTCGCCCGTCTCCGGGTCGGCGACCAGCATCACGTTGTCGCTCTTGAAATCGCGATGAATGATGCCCACTGCGTGGGCGTGCGCCAAGCCCGCCAGTAGTTGTTCGGCGAGCGGGAGCGCCGTAGCGACGCTGAGCGGCCCGACCCGACGCAGGTGCGCCTTCAGCGTTTCCCCGCGCAAGAACTCCATGGTCAAAAAGGCGATGCGCTCGCGCGCACTCCCCTCGCGCGCGCTCGGTTTCTCGGCGAAGCCGAGGTCGAATACGCGGCACACGTTGGGGTGAGCAATGCGCCTGGCGAGCAGTACTTCTGCCTTGAGTCTGGCGAGCGCGGAAGCGTCGTCCGCAATCGATGCCAGCAAGGTTTTTAGCGCTACGGTCTGCTGGAGCCATTGGTCTTCCACTTCGTAGACTTCGCCCATGCCCCCGCGGGCTACGAAGCGAACCACGCGATAGCGCCCGGCCAAGAGCTCGCCGCCTCTGAATGTGGTGCCTTTCGAGGCCGGTCCGGGTCTGGGCAGCTCGTGTCCGTCGAAGGAATCGCGGAGCGCCTCAGCCAAGAGCGATTGGCAGTGGTCGCAGCTGTCGACGTGGCTGTCGAGGTCGTGCACGCGCTCGTCGGGCAGGCGACCATCCGCCCACGCCAAGAGGTCATTTTCACTCAAGCACTCCACAGCCAGCAGTTTCAATTCTATGCCGAAAGCCCTGCCTCGTGAAGCGGCCTTCCGCGTACTTCTACGGGTGCTAAGTCGGCGCTTATCGAGGCGGCGCGTGCGCACCACTCCCCGGGGAGGGTGGCGTGGCAATCACCGTTACAAGGCATTTAGAGCGCGCGCGTTCAGCGGCTTTCCACGGAAACTAGCGGCTCTGTCCACGGCGTCGTAGTAGTGCGACGGCTGGCACGTTGTGTGCTACGAATCCGGCAGCGTTCTTTGCACATGGGGTCCAGGCTGTCTCATTGGGTCTTCGTGATCGGCTCGTGCATCGTTGCGGGCACGAGCTGCTACGAGCCAACGCTCACCGACTGTACGCTGTCCTGCGGCTTGAACAGCAGTTGTCCGAGCGGCCAGCACTGCGATCACGGCTTCTGCAGCGTATCTCGGGTTTGCGCGGCGCCCACGGGCGGAAGCGCCGGCACTGCGAGCGCGAGTGCAGGAGCCGCTCAACTCGGTGGGCGCGCGTCGCAAGGCGGCAATCTTGCGACTGACGCGGGTGGGCCCCCAAGCGGAGGCAGTGACGGCGCAACCGGGGGCGTGCTCATGGCGAGCGGCGGCACGCAACAAGCTGTCGCCGGCACGGGCGGCGTCGCTCCTGCCGCGCGAGGCAACGACGCTGGTGCGGGTGCCGGCGGGAGCGCTGGCGAGGCGGGGGGTGGCGGCGCGGAGCCCATCTACATCAAACCAAATCCGGTCGACGCTGTCGCACAATTTGGGGTCTCCTTGGCGATAGAGGGCGACACGCTGGTCGTGGGCGCACCCACGGAGGGACCTGGCACCGTCGCAGAACAGGGCTTGGGCGCGGCCTACGTATTCGTGCGGCAGGGCGCGTCGTGGACGCAAACACAGCGGCTCAGCGCCTCGACGCCACTGCCCGGCGATTACTTTGGCGACGATCTGGCGCTGGTCGGCGATACGTTGTTCGTGAGCGCACCCAACGCGGGGCCGCTCAGGGCTGGCGAGGTCCACGTTTATACTCGATCTGGCGGACTCTTTGCCGAGGTCGCGACGCTCCGGGCCTCGAACGCCGAGGCGGGAGATGGTTTTGGGGTGCATCTCCGGTTCGACGGCACGACGCTCGTCGTTGGCGCGCCGACGGAGGACGGCGACAACAACGGCACGCCCGAGACCGGTGCCGCCTACGTATTTACGGGTCAGGGCGCGAGCTGGACCGAGCGCGCGTTGCTACGTGCTCCGCTGCCGAGCAGCGTGATAAACTTCGGCGGAAGTTTCGCGATCTCCGGCGACACGCTGGTGATTGGTGCGCTCGCCTTCACGTCCGGAAAACGCAGCACTGTGGACGTCTACCGGGGCTCCGGCGCGAGCTGGTCGCTGGAAAAGGAACTCGAGGCGAGAAATGGCGACAATTTCGGCGTCGTGTCTCTCGACGGCGACACGCTCGCGGTCGGCGCAGCCTACGATCCCAGCAACGGAACTTCAGAGACGGACAGCTCGTTGCAGGGAGCGGGAGCGGCTTATGTCTTCGAGCGGAGCGGCACGGACTGGGTGCGAACCGCGTATTTGAAAGCGGCCGAGCCGCAGGCGGGATCCTGGTTTGGCTTGAGCTTGCTCTTGCATCAGGACACGCTGTACGTCGGCGCCTATCGTGAGACCCTTGACGGGAAGAACGCCTGCGGAGTGGTCCACGTTTTCCAGCGCAGCGGTGCCAATTGGCTCGAGGGGCCGCCGCTCGTGGCCTTCAACCGCGGCGCCGAGGACCGCTTTGGGGCGTCCCTCGGCTACAGCGCTGGGATCCTCGCCGTGGGCGCGAAAGAGGAGGGCGGCAACGGTCTCAATCCGAACGACGATAGCGTCTACGAGGCGGGAGCCGTCTACTTGCTCAATGAGCCATGACGGACGCGAGAGCTGCACAGTCCGCGATGGAGGTCGCGCTTCGCTCTTGGCCCGAGCTCGTGGCGCGACCTCTGGAATTTGCCGCGCACGTGGAGCGGCTGAAGGTTCCAGCTCGCGATCTCGCGAGTCGCGGTCAGGAGCTCTATTTGGCGTTCGCGTGCAGTCGCGGCGACGCGGCAGCCTTGCGTATTCTCGAACGCGAGTACTTGACCCGCGCGCGGCGCGTCATGTCGCGCGTCAATCGATCTGCGGAGTTTCTAGACGAAGCGAGCCAAGCTTTGCGTGAGCGCTTGTTCGTCGGTGAAAATGCGCGGATAGTGCAGTTCGCGGCGAGCGGTCCGCTGAGCGCATGGCTCAGGATCGCGGCCTTGCGCAGCGCGCTGAATCTGCAAAAGGCTCGACGTAACCAGAGTGACCTGCTGACCGAGAGCTTGCTCGAACTGCCGGCCCCCGCGGGAGCGGACGCCGAGCGCTACCGCGAACTCGTGCAGAGCGCCGTCGACGCGGCGTTCGCCACGCTTTCTACGCGCGAGCGCAATGTGCTGCGCCTTTGCTACATCGAAGGCTCGAGCATCGACCAGATTGCGGCCTTGTACGGCACACACCGCTCCACGGCCGCGCGCTGGATCTCGGCCGCGCGCGGGCGCATCCTCGATCAAGTAAGTGAGGGGGTGCGCACCAAGCTCGGTCTCAGTGCGTCCGAGATCCAGAGCGTTTTGGTGCGCGTGCGCTCGCAGCTCGAGATTAGTGTTTTGCGCTTGCTGGGTGGGGATGAGCAGCGCGACGAAGACGCCTCCGTGACGGACTGAGCGGCCTTCGCTTCTGCGGCCCGACGAGCTCGCTGAGCCGTGAACCCGCAGCCCCTAGCGCGCCCTCGCGGCCAACAGCTCCGCCAAGATTTGCGACTGCTTCGGGATGAACGAGATCGCGAGCGACTCGGCGGCGGCGAGCTGCTGCGTTTCGAGGAGGTCGAACAGCGCGGCGCAGATTTCAGGATCCACGGCGATGCGTTGAATGGTGTCGCCGACGATGCGTGGCCGGGTGGCGGCCGCGCGCGCGAACTAGATCGCTGCCTCGCGTTCCGCCGTCGATTGGATGACGTTGACGCGGTTGTTGCCGTCTTGCTGAATCGCGGCAGTCACTTGGCGCAGACGATTTACCACCTTTTGTTCGATTTGTCGGACCATGCCCGGGTCCCGAAAGTGGACCTTTCTGATGTAGACGCTGCCTACGCGGTAGCCCCAATCTTGGGATTGGTGCGTGACTTCTTCGCGCACCGCGCGGCTCATCGGGTGGCGATCCTCGAACATGCGCTCAAGCTTCATGTTGCTGAGACAGCGCACGGTGGCGTTGGCGACGTTGGCCTGCAAGGAGCCGTGCGGATCGGTGTTCTTGTAGAGGTACGACAACGGATCGCTGACCTGCATTTCGTACCAAACGCCGATCCCCATCGGCGCGCCTTCTTCGGAGTTTACCGGCTGGCTGCGCACGTAGGTTTGGCCGAGTCGCAGATCGACGAAGCGGCGCTTGCCAAAGAGCGGCACCAGCATGGCGAGCGGTCCCATGTGCGCCCAGGGCGATGACAAGCCCGGCTCCGAGATGACCGCCCGCACGCGCCCGAACAGCTCGAACACGACGCACTGGCGCTCGCGGACGATCACGTAGACGCAAAACACCCGACACAGCGCCAAGCCCAACGGGACCCCGGCGAAGCACAGCGCCAAGGTCACTAACACGCTGATCACGAAATCCATCACACGCCCTCCCGGCTCAGCACGAGCTGCTTGGCGCGGCGAAACAAGACTAACTTGGCGTTGCGCAGATAGGCCGGGAGCACGCCCTGACCGGCGCGCTTCAGGGTAGAAAGTTGTTCGGACAGCGCGACCAGCGGCTCGACCTCGGCATGGGCGCGTAGCGTTTCGATTTCCACGGCGCGTCTCGATTGCACGATTTTCTGGTCGGCGGCGGCCTGCGCGAGGCTCACCTCGCTCGAGACTTGATTGTAAGCGGTATTGATCGCCGCCAGCGCCGACTCTACCTCGAGGGGGGAGTCGATGCCGGTGATGAGCGCAGCGTCGAGCGTGATGCCGTAGCGGGCAGCCGCCGAGATGCACTCTTGGTTCATGCGTTCGTTGAGATTTCGAAGATGCTTTCGAAGGTCGTTGATGGAGATGGCCTGGGCGACTGCGACCTCCGTGGTGTCGCGTCCGGCGTCCGGCGCCTCGAAGTTCGCGATGCGATCGCGGAGCACCGAGATGAAATACCCCATCACGTGTGCGATTGGATTTTTGACGCCGAAGACGTAGGCGTACATGTTGCGCTCGGAGATAGTGAAGCGCAGCTGACCCGTGAGCCCGATGTTGAGCTGATCCTTGGTGACCGCTTCGAGCATCTGCCCGTTGTGGTTTGCGGCTGGCATTTCCGGGTCGAACGCGATCGAGGCCGTTTGGGTGGCTACCGAGACCTTGTGCACGAGCTGCCAGGGGAGCTTCCAATAGAAGCCTGGGCCAATCAGCCTGAGCTGTGGGTAAGCGTAGCGGTCACGTTCCTCTGGCTTGAGGGAATCCGCAATTGGATCGTCGAGTGTCGTGCTGTCGCCCAGGCGTTGAGCGCGCCCGAATGTAGTGAGGACAGCGCGCTCGTTGGGGCTCACGACATAGAAGCCGCCCACCCCGTAGCGCAGAAAGAACCAGAGCAGTACGCCGAACGGAACACCGAGCATGGCACCGAGCACGAAGCACCTCCAACCGCGGACGCTAGCATGCCGTGCTCGGGCCAAGCGAGTTCACTCAGACCGGAACGGCTGCCGAGCGCGGCGACGTCTCCGTGGTGGTTCGCATTCGGACGCGGCGTGCTATACGCAGCCCGTGCACGCCTGGCACGATATTTACGTGGACGACGAGCTTGTCGACGGCGCGGTTCCCGTCGTCATCGAGGTTCCGCGAGGCAGTAAGAACAAGTACGAGCTCGACAAAGAGACGGGTTTTTTGCGCTTGGATCGCGTCCTTTATAGCGCTGTCCATTACCCCGCCAACTACGGCTTCATACCCCGCACCTTCTGCGATGATGGTGACCCGCTCGACGTGCTGGTGCTCGGTCAAGAGCCGGTTTACCCGCTCACCATCGTGCACGCGCGCGTGATCGGTGTGATGCGCATGCGAGACGACAAGGGTCTCGACGACAAGATTCTCGCGGTCAACGTCGGGGATCCGGCCGTGTCGGACTATCGCGATCGTTCGGAGCTACCGTCGCACGTGGAGCGTGAGATAAAGCGCTTCTTCCAGGACTACAAGGTGCTGGAGCACAAGACCGTCGAGGTCGACCACTTTCTCGGGCCGGCTGAGGGCCTCGCCATCGTGCGCGAGGCGCTCGAGCTCTATCGGCGCTTACGCCGCGGCGAGCTCGGGTCCGCGCGCAAGTAGCATCCCGTGTCGGCCGGGCCTCCTGGCCGGCGCGCGGAAAGGCGAGAGTTTTCGCAAAAAATTGAAGCTCGCGGAGTTCGACCGTTTCGCCCAGCCGGCGATCCTTGGTATGCGAAGGTGAAAGAGCGAGTCCGTTGGGCGTGATCAAAGAGCTAGAGCCGCCGGTTCTTCGAGGCGCCCGATCGCCTGCGAAAGCGACGCAGGCCTTCGGGCGGTGGGGCTTCGCGGTGGCGCTCGTGCTGAGCGCGGCAGCGCTCCGCGCAGAGCCGGCTCCGCACGCGCAGCGCCAAGCCTTCGACGCCGACGCGAAACCGTTTCGGGTCGCGTTCAATTCGAGCGCTGGCTGCAAGGACCCCGCTGAATTCACGCGCATTCTCGGCGATCTGACGCCTCATTTGCGGCCCGCGCTGGCTGACGAAGCAGGCTTCACCTTCTTCGTTCACCTCACGGCGACGCAAGCGGGCGTGCATGGGCAGCTCGGTGTCTTGCCGCCTGGCGGTGCCCTCACGGTGCGCGAGGTGGAGGACGCGGATTGCCAAGTGGTGATGAAAGCCATGGCGTTCATCGGCGCAGTCATGGTGGACCCGTTGAAGGCGCCATTGATTTTCGCGCCCCCGAAACCGCCATCTCCGCCGTCTCCGCGGCGCCGCGAACCGCGTCGCAAGGCGGAGGACGCCGAGCTGCACCTTGATCTGGGCGACAGCGCAGGCCTGTATGGGGCGATTGCGCCAAGCCCGAGCGTCGGGCTAGCGCTATACGCTGAGGTCGAGTACGAGCGCGCCGCGCTGCTTTCACCGAGCGCACGCATCGCGCTCATTTCGGCCAAAAACACGGCGGATGTCAGCTTCGCGGGCGCGTCGCCGAGCGCGCACGCGGGGGCGGCCTTCGCGTGGTCGAGCGCGCACGTGTCGCTCTGCCCGCTGCGTTTGGTGAGTGGCCGCAATCTATCGCTGCGTCCGTGCGTTTCGTTCGATGCCGGCAGCTCGAGGCGCTCGGCTTCGGGACTCAGGTCAGTCGGCGCCAGACCTTATTTTGGTCGGCGGCGGGTGCCGAATTGCTCGCCACCTTCGTCCGCGTGGGTCCGCTCGCCGTGGGCGCGCAGGGCGGGTTCTTCTTCCCGTTTCTGCGAAACGGTTTCTACTTCGACGACGATCCGTCGCTCCCCGTGCACACGATTCCGCGCATCGGCGCCGCCGCCGCGCTAACGCTCGCGTTGCGCGCCTTCTGACGCGGCACGAAGCCGCTCACAGCGAGCCGACGTCGGCGCTGGGATCGAACGGCTTGTTGCTGGACTTGGCCGCGGGTCGGCTGAGCGCGGGCTTTGGCGCTGCGCCTGGTGCCGCCGCCGCTTGTTCCGCCGCGGGCGTGGGCTTTGCGCTCAGTGGCGCCTCGCCGTTCAAGGCGGGCTTGAGCGCGATATTTACCTGATTCACACTGCCATCCAGCGTGAATTTTCGGGGCAAATAGCCGTCGAGTAAGGCGACCAGATTCTTCGTACTGCCTGGCTCCACGTTGACTTGCACCGTGTCGTTGCCGACCCGCTTACCGTGATCGAACACGATTGCGCCCGCGGGCGTCACGTGCACGGTGACCTGGATCGAATTGGGCGACGCTGACAGCGCTGCCGCGAACGCTGCGGCGAGCTGTGGCTGTGGCTGCGGAGCGGGCGCGCCCTCCGCGGGCTTGGCAGCGCCAGCTGCCGTCGGCGGCTCGGCGCCGTTGGGCGGGGCCGCGCTGCTCGCAGGCTGCTCTGCGCGCGCGGCCTCTGCAGCGGGCGCTTGGGCTTGGGCGACCGGCGCCGCCCGCGCAGGCTCCGCTTGAGGGCGGGTGACTGCGGCTTGGGCCTGCGTGGCCGCGTGTTGTCGCGCGACCTTCGACTGGCGCGCGACCGTCCAGGCCGAGAGCCCGATGGCTACTGCCGCGGCCGCGGCGAGCGGCGCTTGCCAGCGACCGCGGCGTGCACGCACAGATGGCGGTGGCGCGACTTCCACGTTGCTCGGGCGAAGCGTGTGGCTATCGCTCGAGCTGTCCGGCGTGGCGGTCGCATCCCACAGCGCGGGACCCATGGGTGGGCCGCTCTGAAACGCGTTCTCGGTGGGCGGGGAGCTCGGCGTTAGCCAAGCCGGCAAGCTGTTCGTCTCAGCGCCGAGCGTGGGTTTTTCGAGTGCGACCTCAGCTGCTGCATTTGCGGCGGAGCGAGCGAGCGGCGCAGCCGAGCTCGAGGTTACTTCACTCGCGCTTTCGGCGTGCGCGCCAAGACTCGCGCTGTCCGACGACACGCTGATGCTTACTTCGGATGACGCGGGGCTCGGATTCGCCGCGCTCGTCATGCGCGGCGTTGCCGCAAACTCCACCGTGGTTGTTGGAGCCTCGGGGGGGCTCGGCGCGCGCGGGCGATCCGTGAGGCTCGCGATCGGGCGTACCGATTTGGGTGAGGGAGTCGCGACGCGCAGGCTTGCAGGCGCTACCGAGCCTCGCTTCGGCCCACGCTCCGACGGCGGCAATGGAGCGGTCGAGCGCGCGGGGGATCGCGAGTCGGTATCGACGCCCACGCCCACGCCCACGCCCACGGTGGAGGCTGGCGTTCGTGCTGACAACGCGCTGGGTCTTGGCGTTACGGCTTCTGTCGCAGGATCGGGACTGCGCCGCTCGACGCTCGGTTTCGGCTTGTCCGGAACGGATGGGGCTGCGAGAACCGGCGGCGCGGCGACTGGCGCAGGTGCGGCGGGCTCGTCCGCCCAATCGGTGTCGACCGCGTCGGTGGTTGGTGGGATCGACTTCGGCGCCGAGATCGCAGCCGGCGGGTCGTCGTCCCAGCTCGAATCGAGGTCCCACCCAGAGTCGAGCGCCTCCTTTGCGTCCACGCCGTTCGCCGCGCTCGTCGATTCGGTTTTCACCGCCATGTCGTTTCAGTACCCTCTAACCGCTCGTGAACGTCAGCAATCTGCATGGCTGAACAGGGGCTCCGGTCGCGTCGGCCGGTCCGGTTACGCCTTTAATATCGACTAGTTAAGGGTTCGGGGGAGGGCCCCTCGTGGCGTCTTCCGTCGCGTTGCAGGGCGCTGCAATGCTTTTTCCGATCGTCCGAGGCGCCCGCAGACATACTGGTGGGCTAGTGACCTTGTCGATGCCCAGTAGTGCTTGCGACCCGGCCGACGCTCCGGTTGTCGGCGAGCAGTTGGTGAAGAGCGGCGTCGTGAATCGTGAGCCTCTGCCCGAACCCGAGTCGCTCGAGCGGCGTGATCCAGCCGCTCGCGATGCCGTGCTCGCCGAACTTTTGCGGCTGCATTATTCGAGCGTTTGGCGGATGCTGCGCCGCGTGGGTGTCGACGAGAGCCGCGTCGAGGACGCGGCGCAGGAAGTGTTCATCATTGCCTCCCGCAAGCTCGAACACATCAAACCCGGCTGTGAGCGTAGTTACTTGTTGAATTCAGCGCTGCGCGTAGCCGCCAATTTTCGGCGTTCGAGCCGCACACGGCGTGAAGTGTTCGACGACGTGCTGATCGATACCGCCAGCGATCCCGTGCCGAGCGCCGAATCGCTGCTGTCGCAGAAGCGCTTGCGCACGTTGCTCGACGACATCCTGAATGCCTGGCCCTCGGAGATCAGAACGGCTTTCGTGCTGTTCGAGCTCGACGGCAAGAGCGTTCCGGAAATTGCGGAGCTGACCGAAGTCGCTGCGGGCACCGTTGCCTCGCGTTTGCGGCGCGGTCGAGAATTGTTTCTGGGCGCCGTGAAGCGGTTGAAGGCACGCGGGCTGCTCGATGGAGGTAGCCCATGACCGGGATGACTCGGCTGCTCGACGCGGGCGGCGATGAATTGGCGCTTTCTTTGTTGCGTTCGGCGGACTCTGACGCGCCACCGGAGCAAGCGCTAGGCAGAGCGGCCGCAGCGCTCGGTGTTGGAGCGGCATTTACCGCCGTAACGCTCGGCACCGGCAGCAGCGGCGCGGCTGCGCATGGCGTGGTGTCTGCGCTGGCTCCCAAGGCCGCATCGCTGGCCGCGTCAGGCGGCGCCTCCGGTGCTTGGCCCGCCACGCTGGCGCTCGTAGCCAAGCCACTCGCGCTCGGCATGGTGGGAGGCGCGTTGGCGCTCGGTGGCATCTCTTACGCGACTTCGCCGCGCGCGGTGAGCGCGCCGAGCATCGCTCCAGCCTCGACGGCCCTCGTGACGTCGCCCAGTCTACGACCTCACTCGATCGCGCGGGGCGCGCTGCCGCGAGACGCAATCGAAACGCCGGATGTGATTTCGACACCGGCGGAGGTCGCGAAAGCTGCCAACGCCCCGTCTTCGCGTTCGCATCTCGTGACCACCCCGGCGTCCGCCCCCAAGGTCGAGGCCAGAGAACAAGCCTCGACGATTTCGAATCGGCCTTCGACGGCGAGCTTCGGCGCCAGCGAGCCGACGCCACCCTTGAAAGAAGCCGACCGCTCCCTCGCGCGTGAACTTGCCTTGTTGGATCAGGCGAGGAAATCGCTCTACGCAGGCAACCCGGGCGCGGCGCTCCGCACCTTGGATCAATACGTCGCCGAGCGCAAAACTGGGGCGCTCGACACCGAGGCGAGCGTGCTACGCATCAACGTTCTGGAAAAGCTCGGTAATCACGCTGCTGCGAGTCGGCTGGCTCAGCGGTTTCTGAAGGAGCACCCGGAGAGGAACCAGGATGATGTGCTGCGAGCTATCGCCGGGGTCACGGCTCCGTAGCGTTCGAACTCTTGCGCCGACGGCGGGTGCGGCGCTGGTGGGCCTATTCGCCGCGGCTTGTGGAGACGCGCAGTACTCGCTCGGCGGCAGCGGCAGCGTGAGCGATCTGTCGACGGCACCCCACGTGGGGCGCTGTGATCCTCACGCAGCAGTCGACATGATCGACGATATGGAAGACGCTGACGGCTCGATCTTCCTGCGCCACGATCGCGCTGGGGTCTGGTTCTCCTACAACGACGACACCAACAAGGGCGCCGACGGTCAGCAGTGGCCGAAGGCGGGCGCGGAGCGCTTTTTCATGGACCCTGTCTCCCCTGCCCGCGCCGGCACGAGCGCTCACGCGGCGCACACCTACGGCTCTGGCTACACCAATTGGGGGGCTGGCATTGGTTTCGATCTGCTCGTTCAACAAGCCTACGACGCGTCGAAGTACAGCGGCCTGACCTTCTGGCTACGCCGCGCCCCGGGCGCCGCGTCGTTCGTGCGATTGAACGTGACCGATCGCAACTCATCGCCGCTCGGCAATGTTTGCGACAGCGAGAGCGGCCACTGCTACAGCGATTTCGGCTACGACCTCACGGCGACCGAAGATTGGCAAGAGATCAAGCTTCAGTGGAGTGAGCTTACCCAGCCTTTTTGGACGGCGGCGAGCGACGTCCACCCCGCGATCGTCACCAGCGCTCTGTTTGGAATTCGTTTTCAGGCGGACAAGAGCCAAGATTTCGACTTCTCCGTCGATGACATCGCCTTCTTGTGCCCGAACTAGGCGAACGCTCTGCCTGCGCGCCGCCACACCAAACTACGGTTGATCCTCGCGCCTACGGCAGCGCGGCCTGCAGCAGGAAGGGATCGGGCACGCTCGGGGGCTCTTGGGGTTCGCGTTGGCGGGCAACGCGCGCGTACTGCGCGGGCGTCACGCCGAGCAAGCGCTTGAAGTGTCGCGTCAGGTGGCTCTGATCGACGAAGCCGTATTCGGCAGCCACCTGGGCGGGCTGGCAACCTTCCCGAAGTGACTTCTGGGCCAGGCCGAGCCGGAGCTGAAGCTGGTAGGTGTGCGGGGGAAGGCCGTAGCGGCGCTTGAATACGCGCAGCACACGAAAGCGGCTCATCCCGATTTGTCGCGCCAGCGTGTCCAAATCGATGTTCACCGCGGGGTCGGCGTGAAGGCAATCCCGGATGCGCGCAGCCACCCGGGCGTCAGCGTCCGGACGCGGCGTGGGCGCGGCTGATTCGTCGAGGAGTTCGGCCACGAGGGCCGCCACGAACTCGACGACCCCGGCCTGCATTTCCATCGGCGTCGGGCCGGGGCGAACCATCAGGAACACCTCGAACAGGCTGTTCAATAGGGTGCTGGACATTCGACTGACTGGCCGCAGGCTCAGTTTTTCGGCGCGGAGCCCGTGCTCCGAGACGTAGTCGTCCAGAACCGCCTTATCGAGGCTGAGGGCGCTGCTCGAGCCCCGGAGCAAGACGCGCTCCGCCGAGTACACCTCTTCTGGATGAGCGCACAGCACCAATCCTGGTGTGAGTAGGCGCTGCTGGCGCCGGTGCCAGACCTCGGCATGCCAGCTGCTAGGAGCCAGAAACTCGAAGCCAGTACTGAAATGACACCATAGTCGATCGGAGTTGCGGAGGGTGCGAACCTCGACACCCACAAGCTCCGCTCGCCTGAAAAACGTCACGTTTTCTTGGGGTCCGGCAGTGGTGCGAGTCACGAACGCGACTATTCCATGCGGCTTGAAGGCCGAAAATTCATGAGTCGACACTTCAGCAGTGACGCACCGTCACGAATCTGGCCGACTAGCGCCCTGTCCCGGAAATTCATCGGGGTCGTTCTAGAGGCGCATGGCCGAAACCCTCGAGCTTGAAGTCTTTCACTGCGTAGTGAAACACTCGAGCTACGCCAAGGCGGCTGAAGAGCTGTCGCTCAGTCCGTCGGGTGTCAGCCGCATCATTTCGCGGCTCGAAGAGCGCCTTGGCGCCCGTCTGGTCCAACGCACGACGCGCAAGCTGTCGCTCACGGAGGCCGGCGTGGCCTTTCACGCACGCACCGCCCAAGTGTTGGCGGACTTGGCCGAGGCCGAGTCCGAGGTGCGTGAAGCCACGCTGCGCCCGCGTGGCACCTTGCGCGTGACGGCGCCCGTCGTCTTCGGGCAGCTGCACGTGGCGCAGCTGTTCGAGCAGTTGCTGAACAAGTACCCCGAGCTCAGCATCGACCTCTCGCTCACGGACCGCTTCGTGGATCTGATAAACGAGGGAGTCGACCTCGCGATTCGCGTGGGATCGCTGTCCGACTCGCAGCTCGTCGCTCGCCGCTTGTGCACCAATCATCGCATCTTGGTCGCGAGCCCAGCGTACCTCGAGCGTCACGGCACCCCCCGCGAGCCGAGCGACCTCGGACGTCACGAATGCCTGGTGTTCACCGGCTTCGCACGGCCGCGGGAGTGGCGCTTGGTTGGCCCGGCTGGTCTCGTGAACGTGTCCTTGAACAGCCGCGTGGCAACGAACAATCCGCTCGTGCTCACCGATTCGGCGAGGCGCGGGCTCGGCATCACGATTGGCGCGACTCTCTCGATCGCTCCAGCCCTGCTTTCGGGAGAACTCGTGCGCGTGCTCCCCGACTACGAGTTCGAGGCCTCTGCGATCTTCGCGCTGTTCCCCTCGGCGCGACAGCTTTCCACCAAAGTGCGAGCTGCGGTCGACTTCTTGGCTCAAAACCTCGAAGATCCGCCGAGCTGGGATCGCTCGATTCTCGGTCGCGTGCCTGGATTTGGGTAGCGCGGGCTTGAGCGCAACGAGTCGCGCCGGCTCAGCGACGGGCTACTTCTTGAACAGCGTCTGTCGATAGTACGCGAGTTCAGCGAGTGACTGCCGGACATCGAAGAGCGCGTCGTGTTCGCCGTCGGTGGGCTTCTTGTACATGGCAGGCTCACCGTGCCAGAGCTTGGCCAACATCTTCAGCGACGAGACGTCGATGCTTCGATAGCTGAGGTAACCAGCGAGGCCGGGCATCCAGTGATCGATGAAGCGCTTGTCTTGGCCGATGGTGTTGCCGCAGAGCAGCGCGGGGTATCGGCACCAGCCGGTGACGCGCTCCAGAATCTGCTTTTCGGCGGCAAAAAGATCGGTCTGCGAGGCGCTCACGCGCGCGAGCAGCCCGTTCTTCTCGTGCATTTGTCGCACGTAAGGGGACATGCCCTCCAGCGCTTTGGGGGGTTGCCACACATCGCAGGCAAACTCCTCGAGCGGTTCGAGTTCGGGCGTCGTGATCAGGATCGCCGCCTGCAAGATCACGTCCGTCTGGGCGTCGAGCCCGGTCATCTCCAGGTCGAGCCAGACCAGGTTGTTGTTCGCCTGAACGCGTCGAATCGGATCGGCCATGCTTCAGTCCTCCGAGCTCGGTTTGCCTTTAGCCTTGGCTTTGGCCTTGGCTTTGGGAAGCTCGATCTTTGGTTCTTTCTTGCGCCGCCGGTAGACCAGCAAGGTGTGACCGATCACGTGCGCTACATTGGCGCGGGTCACCGCCTCGACGCGCGGAACCATCGCCCGAGCGTCGGCCCCCGATTCCGCGAAGACCCGGACCTTGATGAGTTCGTGCGTTTCGAGGGCCTCGTCGATGGCGTGCAGGACCGCGTCCGTGAGGCCAGCATGACCCACCTGGACGACGGGCTTCTGATCATGGGCGAGGGCCCGCAAATATCGGCGCTGTTTGCCGGTAAGAATCGCTGTCACGGCCCCCTCTTACCCCGGGCCGTCCGCTGCACCAAGCTGCCAGGGGCCGGGTCCCCCGAAATCGCGGCACTTCGAAGGGCCCTTTGCCGGCGGGCGTCTCGCCTTCGAGCCGTCACAGCTCCCGTTTAGAGGTGTGGCATGCTGCCCGGCGTGCGAATTCTGTACGGCGTAGTGGGCGAAGGCATGGGTCACGCGACGCGCAGTCGCGTCGTCATCGAGCACCTGGCGCGGCTCGGTCACGAGGTGAAAGTCGTCGTCTCGGGGCGCGCGCATCGGTTTCTGACCGAGAAGCTCGCCGCGTTTCCTTCCGTCACCACGGAGGAGATCGATGGGCTGACGCTCACGTACCTCGGCAATTCACTCGATCGCAGCGCGAGCATCTTCCACAATTTGAAGAATGCTCCGGCGGCCGTTGCTCGCAACGTGGACGTGTATCGAAAGGTTGCCGAGGCTCGGTTCACGCCGGAGCTCGTGGTGAGCGACTTCGAGTCGTGGGCGGCGCTCTACGCGCGGCGCCACGGAATCCCCGTGATCAGCATCGACAATATGCAGATCATCAATCGCTGTCGGCACAAGAAGGCCTTGCTCAAGGGGAAGGGCTTCGACTTTCGGCTGGCGCGCCTTGCCGTGAAGGCCAAGGTGCCGGGCGCCGCGCACTACGTCGTGACGACCTTCTTCACGCCCGAAGTGCGCAAGAGGTACACGACACTCGTGCCTCCGATTCTGCGCCCCGAGATCCTCGCCGCGACGCGCGAGCCCGGGGACCACGTGCTCGTCTATCAGACTCAGCAAACCAATCAGGGGCTCGTGCCCGCCTTGCGCCAGCTTGCGTATCGCTTTCGCGTGTACGGGCTCGGTCGTGAGGGCACCGAGGGCAACGTCACCTTTTGTCCCTTTTCGGAGACGCGCTTCGTCGACGACTTGCGCACGGCGCGCGCGGCCATCGCTGGCGGCGGCTTCTCGCTGATGAGCGAAGCCGTGGCGCTCGGCGTGCCGCTCTTGTCGCTGCCCGTGGTCGGGCAATTCGAGCAAGAGCTCAACGCTCGCTACTTGGCCGAGCTTGGTTTCGGCGGCCATGCGCGGAGCCTCGAGAAGCAGACGCTGGAAGCGTTTCTCGAGCGCGTTCCGGACTACCAAGCGCGGCTTGCCCAGCGACCGCGGCTCGACAATTCGATGCTACTCGGCTGTGTGGACGAGCTCATCTTGCGCGTTGGGCAAGGGGAGACGCGCGTGCGACGGCTGGCCACGGCAGCGCTCGCCAAATCCGACGAGGAGGAGCTCGAGGCGGACGACGCGGTCGGTTCCGACTGAGTCGCGCCTCGACCCGCACCGATAAAGCTTGCTCTGTCGAAAGCCAGACGTTAACAGAGTCGCGTGCTCGTACTCGGCGTCGACCCCGGAACCCTACACCTTGGTTGGGGGGTGGTCTCGCGCGAGGGCAATCGCTTACAGCACGTGGCTCACGGTGTGATCCACTTGCCCGCCGCTGACGCGCTTTCTCGGCGCTTGTTCGGCATTGCAGACGCGCTCGCCGAGGTGATCCGCGCGCAGGCTCCCGAAGTCGCCGCCGTGGAAACGCTCTTCTTTCACAAGGACGCGCAGGCCGCGGCGAAGCTTGGTCACGCGCGTGGCGTGGTCTTGCTTTGCCTCGAGCGCGCCGGTGTGCAGATCGCCGAGTACGCGCCGGCGCGCGTCAAGCGCACGGTGGTGGGTAGCGGCCGCGCCGAAAAGCTACAGGTTGCCCAAATGGTGCGCGCCGTGCTGGCGCTGCCCAAGGCGCCGCCGAGTGACGCTGCGGACGCGCTGGCCCTCGCCATCACGCACCTGCGGCTCGGCACGTTGGTGGCCACATTGCCGCAGCGTCCCACCGGCACCGAGCGGGACCGCGTGCTGCGCCTGATCCGCTCCGGGGGACGAAGGCGCCGCTAGCCCCCCGATCCGGGCGCCGTCACGGAACGGGCCCGGAATCGCCCGGGTGGTGCTAGGCTCCCGCCGCCTTTCGAGATGGTCGCCAGAGTATTGCTTGGCCGCTGGGCCGATGCGGGCCGTGAAAGGTTTGGACCTCGTCGAACGTAGATCTGTCAGCCATGAACCGTTCCTTCTTCCGTTGGTTGCTCCTTGCCGGCGTCGTGGCCGTTGCCCCTCTTGCTGCCGCTGAGCCCCCGAAGGCCGCGCCTTCGCCGAAGCCCCCCGTCGCCGCGCCGGAACCCGTGGCCGCGCCCGGCGGTCTCAGCGCGGACCAGATCGCCGATCGCGTGCAGGCCTTCTACGACCGCACGAAGACCTTCAAGTCGGGCTTCCGCCAGCGCTATACGGTTGCTGCCTACAACAAGACCAAAGACAGCACGGGCTCCGTGGTCTTCGAGAAGCCCGGCAAGATGAGCTGGCGCTACACGAACAACGGCAATCGCGTGGTATCGGATGGCAAGACCATCCGCATCTACGAAAAAGAGAACAAGCAGATGTACGAGCAGCCGCTCGAGAAGAGCCAGTATCCGGCGGCGCTCTCGTTCTTGCTGGGCGGCGGCAGCATCAAGCAGAGCTTCAAGCTTACCAAGCTCGATCCAAAGCAGATGAACTGCGAAGGCTGTTACGTGTTGTTGGGTGAGCCCAAGGACGCGACGCCGGCCTATCAAAAGATGTTCTTGTACGTCGACGCCACGACGTTCCAGGTGCGCCGCGTGATGCTCATCGACGCGCAGCGTAACCGCAATCGCTTTGATTTCGTCGCCCCCGAGGTGAACGCGAAGAGCGCGCCGGGGGAGTTCGCGTTCACCCCGCCGCCTGGCACCCAGGTGATTCGCCCGTAGCGCGAAAGCGCGGCGTTCAGGGTGGCGGCTTGGTGAAGACCGAGTTGCCGTGGCAAATCGAACAGGATTGCCCGAGCCCGCCAGCGCCGTTGTTGAAGATGGGCGCGTCCAAGCTTGGCGTATAGCCGGCCAAGCAACGCGGGTCGGGGCCGTAGCAGAAGTAGAGCCAAGAGGCAGCGCCGCTGCCCTCAGCCGTCTTGAACATGGAGGCGACGCCGACCAGCGCGTCGGTGTCAGGGTCGTAGAGCTCCTTTACGGCCATGCTCCACAGATCGGGGTAGGGGCGCCCCATGCGGCCGTCGCGCCCCGCGCGCATCGAAGTGACCAGGGTGGGATTCATGAACACCCGCACTTTGCTGAGATGCTGCGAACCTACGATGCCTTCGCGGGGAGCGTCGGTCTCCGAGATCCAGGGCGCTTCGCGATATTTCGCGCCGCCAACGAAAGCGCTGAGGTCTTCCTTGGCGTTGCCCGGCGGCACGTCAGCAGGGCGCTCTGCTGCTGCGCCAGCGTTCGCGTTACCCGCGCTGCCCCCGCCTGCGCTGGCTCCGCCGCTCGCCGAGCCCGCGCTGCCCGCCGCACCCCCCGAGCTCAGACCGCCGCTGCTCGTCGCTTTCCCGCCGCTCGGGGCCCCGCCGTCCGTGGCCACGCCGCCGTTGCCGGCACCCCCGGAAGCGCCGCCGGATGACGACGTTCCGCAGCCAGCCCAAACGCTCAGCCCCAACAGAACTACTGAGAATTGCCTGACAATCACTGGCGCGATCTAACACGAGGTTGCGTCCCGCGCTCCGCTTTGGCCGCATCGGTAATGAGCCCTATCAGCGGGAGGGTGCGCCGTCACTCTTCGACCCGAGCGCGCGGAGCCCTCGCGCGTCTGGATTCTGGGCAGGCGATTCTAGATCTCGCTCCGCGCGGCGACGCAGCACCCGTCGCGCCTCTGGAAATCTGTACGCTTTTTCGCGGGCATTAGCAGCGCCCAGCATTGGCGCGCTGGTTGCACTCGGTCTGACAGCGCCATGAAGAGCTTTTCCTCGATTGAGTACACCCAGGTAGTCACCTGTCATGAAGGGGAGCTTGAATCGCGGTTGCGCCACGCAGCGCGCCTCGCGCGTCGCGTCGTTGCCAAGTTGGACGCTGCCAACAGTGCTGAGATTGAGCTCACACGATCCTGGGGCACGGAGATCTACGAGACCGCGCGTGGCACAGGGGGTGAACAGGTGGCAAAGCTCGCGCGCGTCGCGCTGTTCGTCGTGCTCGATGCCGCCAAAAGCTATCCGCTCGACGCCGCGGTACTCGTTCGATTGCGCTTGACCGTCGAGAGTCTGGAGCGCTGCTTGCTGCACTTGGCCGAGGCCCAGGCACAGGGCCGTGTCCAGGCTCGCTTCGGGATCGGCGCGTGATTCAGTTCGGAAGGTGGATCCCCCGCTCGGGTGCGACGGCGCAAAAGAGGTCCTCGAGCTGCGTCACCAAGCGGCGCAGGCGCTCGCCCGGATCGCGCTCTTCGAGGAGCGCCTGTCGCGCGTCTGGATCGGCCACGATGGCCGCGGCGAGCTGATTCGTGGCGGCGGCCGCATCGGCCGTGTGAGAAACGAGCTTACCGAGCTCGCGTGCTTGTGGCGGCAAATGGGGGCCTAGTTCGCGAAAGAGCGTCAGGAGCCGCGTTTGCCAGGCCGTCACCCAGAGCGGGTCGGGCGTGACGTCGGGCACGCGCTCCGCCCGCACCACGCGGTAGAGCTTCTCATGGGCGTGCTCGTGCGAGATGCGAACCCGCTCGACGCCCTGCAAAACGATATCGTAGCGGCCGTCCGAGCGCTCCGTGTGTTCCACGATGCGTCCAGCCCCGCACAGCTCGTATACGGGCGGAGCCCCCTCGTACTCGGATTCGAAGCCGGGCTTGAGCCGCGGCACGGCCACCAGCTGACGCCCTGCCAGCACGTCGCGCACGAGCTCCCGGTAACGCGGCTCGAACACGTGCAATGCCAGCGTGGCGCGCGGGAACAGCGTCGCGTTCGGTAGGGGGAAAATGGGGAGCCGCGACAGGTCGTCGGGACTTAGCTCGAAGGTTTCGGTTTGGCGGGTCATGCGTCGTTCACTGGTGTCCTGAGTCAGTCAAATGCCCCGGAAACGTCTGGCGTGGTCAGTCTTCGACTCACCACACTAGGTGCGAAGGTGCCAGGCTTTCGGCTGCACGAACGTGCGAATGCCGTGAGTCGAGAGGGTGGAACCAAGCCCTGAATGCTTGCGGCCGGTCCAGGGCAAGCGTGGGCTCACTCGGTCGCAGCAGTTCCAATAGACGCTCCCAGCGTCGAGCTCGGCGAGCAAGCGCTCGGCGCGCGCCTTGTCGCGCGTATAGACGCCCGCCGTGAGCCCATATTCCGTGTCGTTCATGCGGCGCACGGCCTCTGCGTCGGAAGCGACGCGCGCGATGCCGATGATCGGACCGAAGCTCTCCTCGCGCATTACGCGCATCGCGTCCTGCGTGTCGACCAGCAGCGTCGGTTCGAAGTAGTAGCCGGGCCGGGCCGCGCGCTTGCCGCCCGTGAGCACGCGCGCGCCGAGCGCCCGCGCGTCGGCAACCTGGCGATCGAGCTCATCGAGCTGTTCTTTGCGCGCCAGTGGCCCGATGTAGGTTTTGGGGTCTTCGGGGTCGCCCATCACGAAGCCTTCGACCACTTTTTGAAAGTGCGCCGTAAAGGCGTCGGCGATGCGTTCATGGACGTAGATGCGCTCGACGGCACAGCAGCTCTGTCCCGTGTTGTACATCGCGCCATCCGCCAGGCTTTCGGCTGCCAGTTTGGGATCCACGTCTTCGCAGACGTAGGTCGGGTCTTTGCCGCCGAGCTCCAGTCCGAGCTTTACGAAACGCGGTGCGACGTGCTCGCTGATCTTCTGCCCAGTGCGATAGCTGCCCGTGAAGAAGACGCCGTTTACGGGCTGATCGAGCAGCAAAACGCCGACGTCACCGGCGCCGATCACGCTGCTAAATACGTCCTTCGGAATGCCGCTCTCGTGCAGGAGTCGGGTGATGGCGAGGCCGGTGAGCGTGGCGTGTTCGGAAGGCTTGTAGAGCACCGCGTTGCCGGTCAGCAGCGCGGGCACGAACACGTTCGAGCCCACGAACCAGGGATAATTCCAGGCCGAGATGTTGGCGATGACCCCCAGCGGTTCGAACGAAATCCGCTCCTCGAGCTTCACGCTGTTGCCGTCGCGCTCTTCGAACACGACCTCGGCAGCGAGCACCTGGGGCGTGTGTTCGAGGAAAAAATCGATGCGACCGAGCAGCGCCGCGAGCTCATTCTTGGCTTGCGAAATGGGCTTTCCCATCTCACGGGTGAGCGTCAAGGCCAGCGCTCCGCTCTCTTTTTCCACCGCCGCTCGGAACTGACGGATCGCTGCCAGGCGCGTGTCGAGCGGCGTGCGCGCCCAGGCCGGCTGCGCTCGCTTGGCGCGCGTGAACTTGTCAGCGATGCTCGCGGCGTCGTCGCTCGGGACCTCGGAGACGACGCTTTCGTTGGCCGGATTTACAATTTGCATGGTTATTCCCTGCGCGCGACTCAGGCGCAGCCGAGGGCCGCTCGGAACAATTCCTCGAAGTTCTCCCGCGTCACGGGACGCGGATTGCTCGGATGGCAGGCGTCGGCCACGGCGATGTCGACCAGTCGCCCCAGGTGCTCCGCGCGCACGCCGACTTCCGACAGCGTGCGCGGAATGCCGATCGCGGCCTTGAGTTCTTCGAGCCAGCGCAAGAGCCCGGCGGGACTCTCTTCGTGCGCGCCGACCAAGATCGCGAGGTCGGAGAGGCGCTCGCCAGCGACGCTCTGGTTGAAGGCCATGGCGTAGGGGATGCAAATGCCGTTGGCGAGCCCATGATGCAGGTCGCAAACCGTAGAGAGCGCGTGCGCAAGCGAGTGGGTGACGCCGAGCCCCTTTTGAAAGGAAACGCCGCCCATGAGCGCGGCGTTCAACATCATCCCGCGCGCTTCGAGGTGCTCTTCGTCGTCGATCAGGGCGCTTTCACCGCGCTCGATGCGCTTCGCGA
Organism: Sorangium sp.; assembly: GCA_019695485.1. GTDB lineage: Bacteria > Myxococcota_A > Polyangia > Polyangiales > Polyangiaceae > PMG-095. The sequence continues at coordinate 967 of JAEUAF010000090.1, read as the reverse complement.
AGTCCACCGCGCGTACCAAGCTTTGGCTCAACAGGCGCACGCCCTGAAGAGCGATGCCATCGCATAGCGGCTGAAAGCCGCGCGCGAGATAGCTCTCGACCAGATGGGTGAGCGCGTCCATGCCGGTGGCGGCGGTGACGCTCGCCGGCAGTCCCAGCGTGAACTTGGGATCCGCGAACACGCGCTCTGCCAATAGACGCGGCGAGAAGATGATCTTCTTCACGTGGCTAACGTCGTCGGACACGACCGTACTGCGCCCGACTTCACTGCCCGTGCCGGCCGTCGTCGGCACCGAAGCCCACCAGGGGATTTCGCGGTCGATCGGGAGCGCGCCCGGCTTTTCGTCTTCATAGTCGAATAGATCGCCCGGATGATGCGCCATCAGCGCGATGGCTTTGGCGACATCGATCGCCGCGCCGCCGCCCAGCCCGACGATGGCGTCGGCGCCATGAGCCTGAAATGCGGCCACCCCGGCGCTCACCTGTGACTTGACCGGATTACCAAATACCCCGGAAAAGACGCTGACCGGCAGGCCTGCGTCGTTCAAGAGTGCGGCGGTGTCTCGCACCGGCGCGAGGCTTGCGAGCCCGCGATCGGTGACGATCAGCGGTCTCTTCTTCCCGGCACCTTTGAGCGCCTCCGGTAAGAGCGCGATCGCGCCCGGGCCGAAGTGGATCTTGGTCGGGAAGTTGTACTGATAAATGGCCACTCGCTCTCTCCTCTTCTTCGGCGCAAAACTCGGCTCGTGCTCAAATAATCTCGAAGTAACGTTTCAGTTCCCAATTCGTCACGGCGCGCGAGAACTGCCGCACCTCCCAGCTGCGGCTCGCCGCGAAGTGATCGACGAATGCGTCCCCAAAAAACGAACGCGCCAGCCGACTTTGTTCGAAGCGCTCAGTCGCATCCTGCAAATTTCGAGGCAGCGTTTTGGCTTTCTGATCTGCGTAACCGCTGCCGACGATGGCCG
>JAEUAF010000935.1 GCA_019695485.1 Sorangium sp. | reverse complement strand
GACTGGTTCGCGGATGGTCGTGAGTCGACCCTGCTCGGCGTCGATGGGCGCGTTCGCAACATGCAGTACGTGAGTAACATCATCGACGCAGCGAGCGGCCGAAACCCGGGCAGCGTCGCGTACTACTCCCACGTTGATACTGCGCTAGGCGCCTACATCCAGCATGTGGCCCGCCTGAGTCGAGACGTGCAGTTGAACGCTGGCACGCGCTTCGACTCCTACCCGCGCTTTGGGAGCGCGCTCTCGCCGCGCGCGGCGCTCGTCTTCGAACCCTGGGACGGGAGCTCCATCAAGGCCATCTACTCGAGCGCGTTTCGCGCGCCGTCGGTGTCGACCCTGGCCTTCGCGCTACCGCTATTGGTGGTCCCGGCCGAGTCACTCGGCAACGAACGCGTCAATTCTGCCGAGCTTACCGGCGAGCAACGCCTCGGAACCCACACGCTGCGAACCACGCTGTTTTACTCGCGTTGGCAGGACATGGTCGAGCTCGTGCGCTTGACGCCGAGTGAGCTTTCGAAAGCGAAGACGGCGGGTCAAGTATTGGCCTTCGTCCCAGAAGCGTATCAGTACCGAAACACCTCGACGATCGATAGCTACGGTTTCACGGTGGGTTCGGAGGGCGGACTATTCGAACGGCGCTTGCGCTACGGGCTCTCGCTGACGGAAGCGTTCGCGCGCAAGCAGTCGACGCCCGGCGCGGGCGAACAGCTCGAGGGCGCCCCCGTAACGCAGGCGGCGGCGCGCCTATCCTACGATCTTGGGGAACGCTGGCCGACGCTGGCGCTCGCCTCCGTGTTTTCGACGCAGACGCTGGTGTATGGGGTCGATCGCGCGACGTACGCCACCACGCCGAGCGTGGCGCCGCGCGTAGTGGCCCTCGCCAATATGAGCGGCGCGTGTCCAGGCCTGTCCGCTCTGCGCTATCGCTTCGGCGTGCAGTTGGCGAACCACGCCAACAGCGCCTACCCGGTCGGGACCGTGAAGCACGCGACTGCGGAGAACCCCGACCCAGTGTTGTTTCCGCTGCGCACGTTCACGGCGCAACTAGGTTTCGAGTACACGTTCGAATGAAGCGAGGGAGCATATGACGAGGGCCTGGTCTATCATGGTCGGATTTTTGGCGTTGATGCCGAGCGCGTGTCTCGACATTGAGCGAACGGACGCTCCTGCCGGCGCGGGCGGCGCAGCCGGCTCGGCGGGTGGCAGCGCGACCAGCGCGGGCGGCGCCGCGGACTACCAGCCCACGCCCTGCATCCAGTCCTGCATGGACATGACTCCGGCAGGTACGGCGAGCTTTGCTGCGGTGGCCGCTTGCACCGACTCTGCACGCCGCGGCGATTGCGCCGATGCCTGTGGCGTTGCGCCGACGGACGCGCCTTCAGCCACCACTTGCGCGGTTCCTGGCGCAGTCGATTCAGTGCCAAGCTGCAACGTTTGCATCAAGCAGCAGTGTTGCCCCGAGCTGACGCGCTGTTTCGGTGACATATCCTGCATTACCGTGGGCATTTGCGCCTCGGGTTGCGCGGGATGAGTGTCGCCGACCGCCTCCGCTCACTCAGCCTGAAGGTGATGCTGAGCGTCGTGGTGGTGGTCGCCGTGGCGGCGCTACTGGTTGCAAACCGACTTGGTGCGGAAGCCAGAGCTCGACTGATCGAGTCCAAAGCAAGCGCGGTGGCGATGCTCGCTGATCTGCTCGCCGAATCATTGGCACCCGCGGTCGACTTCGAAGACGCCGAGTCGGTGAAAGCGGGCCTCCAGCACCTGCAGCGGAACCGGGACCTGACTTACGCAGGGGTGTGGGGTCGGGCCGGCGCGGCGCCGATTTCCGAAGTCGGGCGCCGCGCGCGCGACTTGGGGCGGCCCGAGTCGCGCTCCAGGGTCGAAATTGGCGCCCAGCGCATCCGCGTCGTTCGAGTCTTGGTCGACCCGAGCGCAGAGCCGATCGGGGTCGTGCTGGCCGAGTTCACGTTGGCGCCGGAGAACGCGCGCATCGGCGAGACGCGCCGCGAGATCTTGCGCGATGCGTGGCTATTGGCGCTCGGCGTGTCGGGGGTGGTATTTGCTGTGATGGGTCTGCAAGTGATTCGGCCGCTGCACCGCCTCGTGCTGGCGTCCGACGAGCTTGCGCGCGGAGCCGAGTCGCGTGTGGCGGTGACGTCTCGCGACGAAATCGGCCTCCTGGGTCGTGCCTTCAACAGCATGGCCGAGGCCATTGCCGACCGCGAAGCGCGACTGGCCCAGGCCAACCGAGAGCTCGAACAGCTCTTGCACAACATGCGACAGGCGATCGTCGTCTTCGGTCGCGACGGCGTGCTCGAAGGCTTTCGCTCGCGCCAGGTGGACAAGCTGTTCGCCAAGGAGGCACTCCAACATGGCAACGTGCGCGAGCTGTTGTATCCAGGGCAAGCGGGCAGCGTAGAGCTCGAGGCCTTCGACGCTTGGCAGAGCGCGGTGTTCGAGGCGCCGACCGACGCTTGGCAAGAGCTCATCGAGTTTGCGCCGCAGAAGGTGGCCTTGCGCGACAATACGGCGCACGAGCGCGTGCTCTCGCTCGAGTTCATTCCGATCGTGGTCGGAGATTCGCTGCGCCAGATCATGTTGCTCGCCACGGACGTCAGCGACGAGCTTCGCCTCGAGCGGATGGTCCGCAAGCAGGACGAAGAGCACGCTCGACAATTGGCCGCCATGCGTCGTCTCCTGGCCGGCGGTGGACACTTGGTAGTGGCCACGCTCGACGCGGCTCGCGAGCGCGTCGATGGTGTCAAGCGCGAGCTCAGCCAGGGCTCGCTCGACCTGCCGACGATAGAGGGCATATTCCGGCAGATTCACACCGTGAAAGGAGAAGCGCGCGCCTTCGACCTCGCTGAGCTCGACGCCGCGGGTACCTCCCTCGAAGACTACTTGGCGCTCTTGCGCTCGCGCCTTCAAAACCACGAGGCCAGCCCGGGGGCCGCCGATCTCGAGATCTTGAGAGAGCGACTGGCGAGCGTCGAGCGCGCCATCGGCAGTGCCTCCGTACTCTTGACGCAGGCCTCGCCGATCGGGGCTGCGATCCTGGAGCAGGTGACGGTGCGTCGGCCTGACCTTGCCAAGGTGCTCGAACTCGCCGGAGAGTCGCGCACCGCACTTGGCGACGCCGTGCGGCGCCTGGCAGCGCGTCCCTTCGGTGAAGCGCTGCTCTACTTGACGGAGGCCGTACCCAATTGGGGCCTCCGCTATGGCAAGCAGATTGCGCTCGAAGTGAGTGGCCGAAAAGTTCCGATCCCGATGTCGCTTTCGCGCGTGCTGCCCTCGGTGATGACTCACTTGGCTCGAAACGCGGTCGCGCACGGCATCGAGTCGGTCGCTGAGCGGGTCGCGTTGGGTAAACCCCCACAGGGGCGGCTCTCGGTGGATGCGCGCGAAGTCGGGGCGGGCGTGGAGATCACCTTTGCCGATGACGGCCGAGGCCTCGACCGCAGCGCGATCTCAGCGGTCGCCGCACGGCTCGGTGTCGGCGGCGCGGCAGAGGACTTGGTCTTCGTCGCCGGCCTGTCGACAAGTGGCGTGACGGCGCTCTCGGGGCGGGGTGTCGGCCTTGGCGCCGTGCGGCAGGATCTGGCCGGGGCTGGCTATGCGATTGAAGTTTCCACGCAAAGCCCGGGCACTCGGTTCCGAATCTTCGTGGCCGCAGAACCGATGCGGGCTACGCTTAGCGGCTAGGGGAAGACGCAGTGCTCAAGGGAAAAATACTGGTCATCGACGACAGCGAGGTCGTCTTGAATCGGATCCGCGCGGTGCTGGAGCAAGCGGGCTTTTCCGTCGGAACCACGACCCAGACCGTGGGTGCGGCTCGCCACTTACGCGGTGTCGACCTGATCATTCTCGACTACCACATGCCCGGCATGACCGGCGACGCGGTAGCGCAGTCTCTGCGAGCCGCTGCGGAGGGCGTCGGGCTCAATCCCGACATTTACCTCTACACGTCCGATTCCACGGTGTCGGCGCATCTAGCTGGCTTCAACGGTGGCTTCTCGAAAAAGGGTGACGACGACGCACTCGTGGCTCAGGTGGACGCGGCTTTCCGCCTGCGCCGACTGCGGGAGGCAGGGAAGTTACGGGGCCTAAAACCCTAGGCTTAGGTAGGCCCACGCGAGCGGTCGCCGTATTTCGTGTTACGTTCCGCGCTTCTAAGTGCCTCTTGAGCCGCCTATGCCGGAACCCGAACGCATCTTTTCACTCGCCCTCAGCGCGCTTCACAGTCGACCTAGCTTTCGACCCTTTCACGAGGGGGTCGAGGTCTCGTGGCTGTACGGGGAAGGGGAGCCGGGCGCGGCAGCGGCACTCCTTCGTTATGCCCCCGGGGCGCGGGTTCCAGCTCACCGACACAGCGGCTACGAGCATGTCTTCGTGCTCGAGGGTGTCCAGCACGATCGAGAGGGGCGCTACGAGAGCGGGACCCTCATCGTGAATCAGCCGAACACGGAACACGAGGTGTGGAGTCCCGAGGGCTGCCTCGTACTCGTTATCTGGGAGAAGCGCGTTACGTTTTTGCCAGAAGCCTGAAGCCGGCTTGCTGGCCCATAAAAGATATGTAGGTGTCGCGAACGCGACACACTGCGGAAACGGGTCGCTTGGGATGACAGGGGGCGTTCGGAGACGCCCCGCTCCCAGCGAGATTCCGGGGCGTACAAGCCGGGCGCGCCGACCAGGAGACAAAAATGAAGACCCGCACCGCGACGATTTTGTTGAGCCTACTTGGAGCAATCACCGGCGCCTGTAAGGGCCCAGGGTCGGAGGCAGCGCCTGCCGCACCGGCGGAGAGCGCCAAGGCAGCTGCGGCGACGTCGGCTGCGGCCGCCGCGCCCGCGCCCAAAGCCGACGACACCGGCCCAATCAAGGTCGGCATTCTGCACTCCCTGTCGGGAACCATGGCCATCAGCGAGACCTCGCTGAAAGACGTGGCCTTGATGACGATCGAGAAGATCAACGCGGCGGGCGGCGTCCTGCACCGCAAGCTCGAGCCGGTCGTCGTCGATCCCGCCTCGAACTGGCCGCTCTTCGCAGAGAAGGCGCGCGAGCTCATTCAGAAAGAGCACGTGTCGGTGGTCTTCGGTTGCTGGACGTCGGTGTCGCGCAAGAGCGTGTTGCCCGTCTTCGAAGAGCTCAACGGCCTGCTCTTTTACCCCGTCCAGTACGAGGGTGAGGAGTCGTCTTACAACGTCTTTTACACGGGCGCCGCGCCGAATCAGCAGGCGATCCCCGCGGTGGAATACTTGATGAGCGCCAAGGGAGGCGGCGCGAAGAAGTGGGTTTTGCTCGGCACCGACTACGTGTATCCGCGCACCACCAACAAGATTCTGAACTACTTCCTGAAGAGCAAGGGCGTGCCCGAATCCAACATCATGGAGAAGTACACGCCCTTCGGCCACTCCGATTACCAAACCATCGTGGCCGACGTGAAGAAGTTCGCTGCCGGGACGCCGACGGCCGTGGTCTCGACCATCAACGGTGACTCGAACGTTCCGTTCTACAAGGAGCTCGCGAACCAAGGCCTCAAGGCATCCGACATTCCGGTGGTGGCCTTCTCCGTCGGTGAGGAAGAGTTGCGCGGCATCGACACCAAGCCGCTGGTCGGCCACCTCGCTGCTTGGAACTACTTCATGTCGATCGACACGCCCGAGAACAAGAAGTTCATCGCGGATTGGAAGGAGTACGCCAAGGCCAAGAACCTGCCGGACGCCGACAAGCGCGTGACGAACGATCCGATGGAAGCGACGTACATCGGCATCAAGATGTGGGCGCAAGCGGCCGAGCAGGCCGGCACTACGGACATCAATGCCGTGCGCCAGGCGATCGGCTATCAGACGGTGCGTTCGCCCTCTGGCTTCACCATCCCCATGGACGCCAAGAACCACCATCTGCATAAGCCCGTGTTCATCGCAGAGATCAAAGCCGACGGTCAGTTCCAGGTGGTTTGGAAGACCGAAGGCCCGATTCGCGCCCAGGCCTGGAGCCCGTTCATTCCCGAGAGCTCCAAGAAGATCGCGGATTGGACGTTCCCTTGGGCGTGCGGCAACTGCACGGAGCCCAAGTTCAAGACCGAAGGCGCCGTCGCCGAGAAGTAAACCGAGCGAGTTAGAGATCTGTCTCCGGCGGGGCAGGACAGCCTGCCCCGTCCGGGCTCGGTACTTGGCGATTCGAGGCTCTGAATGATGCAACTATTCCGTGCTCTATTGGTCGCTTTGGTAGCTGTGACGCTGGCCTTCGTGCGCGAGGCGCGCGCGGACTCGACGGTTCTCGATGCGAGCGGGCTCTGCGCTACGGAGGGCACGGACGTGGCTCGCGCAGTCGAGCAAATCGCCGCGCGGCGCGACGCGCTGGCGGCTCGTGTTCTATCGGCGATGCTCGACGGCGACCTGCGCGTCGACGCGAGCGGCGCTCCTTTTTTGGCGCAGCGCGGAGATACTTATCAAGCGTTGCTGGCGGGCTCGGGCGCGGCCAAGCCGCCCCTACGAACTCCCGTCGTCGACAATCAGCTCAGGCGACAGCTGGAACCGGCGATCGCGGGTCTGCGTTTGAGCGTTGCGGACGACGACATTCGGCTCTCGGCCGCAGAAGACTTGGCGAAGCACCGCAACGACGAGCTCGCGCCCCTGGTTCGCAAGGCTCTGCAGAGCGAAAAGAACGCCAAGATCCGGGAGAAGCTGAGCCTTGCGCTGGCGCAGGTCGATCTCTCCTCTGACGACAAACAAAAGCGACTGGGCGCTCTGGCTGCGATTAAGTCGGCCGCCGACGCCACTTTCAAGCCGGACCTCGAGCGCCTGCTGCTCAAGGACGAGCACGGCGTATTTCGCGAAGCGGACGCCGACGTGCGCCGCGCGGCCGCGTCCGCCCTGGGTTCGATTGATTCCCGCGTAATGCTCTACAGCATGGTGGGAAACCTATTTTATGGCTTGAGTCTCGGCAGCGTGTTGTTGCTCGCCGCGCTGGGGCTCGCGATCACATTCGGACTGATGCGCGTCATCAACATGGCTCACGGCGAGCTCTTGATGATCGGCGCCTACGCGACCTACGCGGTCGAGAAGTTCTTTCAAGCTCACTTCCCCGCTCACGAAGACCTGTATCTGATTTTCGCCGTACCAGCGGCGTTCTGCGCGGCGGGTGCCGTCGGGCTACTGATCGAGCGCACGGTGCTGCGCTTCCTGTATGGGCGCCCGCTCGAAACCCTGCTCGCGACCTGGGGCATCTCGCTGATGCTGATCCAGACGGTACGCCTGATCTTCGGCGCTCAGAACGTGACCGTCGCCAATCCGCAGTGGTTGGCGGGCGGGGTCGAGGTGCTGCCTGGCTTCGTGCTCACCTATAGCCGCGTGGCGGTGATTCTGTTCAGCGGCGTGGTGGTGGCGTTCGTGTGGTTCATGTTGCAGCGCACGCCGCTCGGTCTCCACGTGCGGGCGGTCACGCAAAATCGCGATATGGCCGCGGGCATGGGCATTTCTACGCGCCGCGTCGATTCCTGGACGTTCGCGATCGGCTCGGGCGTCGCCGGGCTCGGTGGGGTCGCGCTCTCGCAGCTCGGCAATGTCGGGCCTGAACTCGGACAGGGCTACATCGTGGATTCGTTCATGGTCGTGGTGCTCGGTGGCGTCGGCAAGCTCTCCGGCACGCTGGCAGGCGCCTTCGGTCTTGGCATCGCCAATAAGCTGCTCGAACCGGCCGCGGGCGCCGTGCTCGGAAAGATTGCCATCTTGGGCTTCATCATCTTGTTCATCCAGCGACGCCCGCAGGGCATCTTCGCACTCAAAGGTCGCGCCGCGGAGGTCACATGAGCGCGGCACTCACGCGCCTCGAGCCGGTGTTGCCGAAGCGGGGTTGGGCGGCGTTCGGCGCCGTCGCCCTGCTCTCGATTCTGCTCGTACCCGCGCTCAACTCGTTGTCGCCGAGCTCCGCGCTCCACCTGCCAGATTACCTGGTCACGCTGTTCGGGAAATTCCTGTGCTATGCGACCGTGGCGATCGCGATGGATCTGCTCTGGGGCTACGCTGGGATTTTGAGCCTCGGCCACGGCGTCTTCTTCGCGATTGGCGGCTACGCGATGGGCATGTGTTTGATGCGCGCCATTGGTGAGGCGGGTGTCTATCGCAGCAAATTGCCAGATTTCATGGTGTTCCTCGATTGGAAGGAGCTGCCCTGGTTCTGGCGGCCGATGGACAACTTCGCGTTCGCGCTGGTCGCTGCCTTGGCGGTGCCGGGGCTCTTGGCCTACGGCTTCGGGTTCTTGGCGTTTCGCTCGCGCATTCGCGGCGTCTACTTTTCGATCATCACGCAGGCCCTGACGTTCGCGATGATGCTGTTGTTCTTCCGCAACGAGACTGGCCTCGGCGGTAACAACGGGCTCACGGACTTCAAACAAATCTACGGGTATCCGCTGCACGCTGCGGGCACCAAACACGCGCTCTACATGCTCTCCGCCGCCGGCCTGTGCGCGGCGTTCTTGATCTGTCGCTTCGTCACCACCTCCAAGGCGGGTCGGGTGCTGCGGTCGATTCGCGATCAGGAGAGTCGCGTGATGTTTTTGGGTTATGACCCCACGCGCTTCAAGCTGTTCGTGTACACACTTTCAGCCGTGATCTGCGGTTTCGCGGGGGCGCTCTACGTGCCTCAGGTCGGCATCATCAACCCCAGTGAGTTGCAGCCGTCGAACTCGATCGAGATGGCGATTTGGGTGGCGGTCGGCGGGCGCGGCAGCTTGATCGGCGCGCCGCTCGGCGCCTTCGTCGTCAATGGCGCCAAGAGCTGGTTTACGGTCGCGCTACCGAACGCCTGGCTCTACATCCTCGGCTTGTTGTTCGTGGCCGTCACCTTGTTCTTCCCGCGCGGGCTCGTGGGCGCGCTGTCACGGATACGAAAATGAGTGAAGAAGCACAGGTGCTCGCTCCGAGTTCGCCGCCCTCGGATTCTCCGGCGGACGATTCGCGCAAAACGCCGCGCTCGCTGCCGCCCGCCGCCGAGTCGCCGCGTCGCTCGAGCTTCAGCTTGCTGCTACGTCCGCTCACCGTCGAGAAGTCGCGCTACGACGCGCTCACTCACGGCAGAAAAGCGCTGCTCTGCGTGGACGACATCAGCGTCAGCTTCGACGGCTTCAAGGCGCTGAATAATCTGACGCTGGTGCTCGACGAGGGCGAGCTGCGTTGCATCATCGGCCCCAACGGCGCGGGTAAGACCACGCTGATGGATGTGATCACCGGCAAGACCAAGCCGGACTCCGGCAGTGTCTTTTTGGTCGGCGACGCCACCGACCTCACGCACTTGAGCGAACACGAGATCGCGCAGCGCGGCGTGTGTCGCAAGTTCCAACGCCCGACGGTATTTCAGGGCCACAGCGTGTTCGAGAATCTAGAGCTCGCGCTGCCCGGCGAGAAAGGCGTCTTCCAAAGCCTGTTCGCTCGCCTGTCCGGCAAGCAGCGCGAGGCGATCGAGCGCATCCTGGAGACCATCGGGCTCACGGATCAGGCCGCCACCCGCGCCGGGTTGCTGTCACACGGCCAAAAACAGTGGCTCGAGATCGGCATGCTGCTCGCTCAGGAGCCGCGCGTGCTGTTGGTCGACGAACCGGTGGCTGGCATGACGCACCAAGAAACGGAGCGTACCGCAGAGCTCCTGAATTCACTCGCGGGTGAGCGCACCGTGGTGGTGGTCGAGCACGACATGGAGTTCGTGCGCAGCATCGCCAAGACGGTGACCGTGCTCCACGAGGGCAGCGTGCTTTCGGAAGGTTCGATGGACACCGTGCAAAATGACCCCAAAGTCATCGAAGTCTACCTTGGTGAAAGCTGATGCTCGAGGTCACACAACTCAATCAATATTACGGTGAGAGTCACACGCTGTGGGATCTCGATCTCAGTGTGCCCGAGGGTTCCTGCACCTGTTTGATGGGGCGCAACGGCGTCGGCAAGACCACCTTTTTGAAGACCGTCATGGGCCTCTTGCCGGCCAAATCCGGACAGATCAAGTTCGGCAAGGATGACCTCTTCGGGGCGCCGCCCGAGGCGCGCGCGCGGCACGGCATTGGCTACGTGCCGCAAGGGCGCGACATCTTCGGTCAGCTCACCGTCGCGGAGAACCTGCGCACAGGGCTCGCCGCGCGCTCCGACGGCAAACGTGAAGTGCCCGAGCGCGTGTTCGAGCTCTTCCCCGTCTTGAAGAGCATGTTGCGCCGTCGCGGCGGCGACTTGTCGGGCGGCCAACAGCAGCAGCTTGCCATGGGGCGCGCGCTGGCTCTCGGCCCCAAGCTCTTGATTTTGGACGAACCCTGCGAAGGCATTCAGCCGAACATCGTGTCTCAGATCGCCGACGTGCTGAAGGAGCTCCGCAATTCGGGGCTGACGATTCTGCTCGTGGAACAAAAGCTCCCGTTCGCGCGTCGCGTGGCCGACCGCTTCTGCATCATCGACCGCGGCCGGCGCGTGGCAGCTGGGGAGATGAGCGAGCTCAGCGACCAGGTCGTCAGCAAGTACCTCACGGTCTAGTTTAGGGCCGTCGCGGAATTGGGGCGAAAAGACCGTCGAGCTGGGCTCGGAGGCGCGGCTCGGAGCGTCGGTCGCGAAAAGTTCGGCGGGCAAGTCGGGCGGGCGTACTAGGCTACCCGTCGATGTCCGACGCAAAGCCCTCGCTCCTCAAGAGAACTGGTCTCGAACTTTCGTTCGGAGCCGTGATTGGTTTCGTACTTTCGATCCTGATGGGGCCGCGCGCGATCGGGTTTCTCTACGAGCCGCCGAGCAAAGACGCCTTCTCCTGCGCCGGTAGCGTGGAGAAAGCTTTGGGCCAGTTCGTAGAGCTCGAGCTCGTCGTCGCGTTGCTCGGCGGCGTCGCGCTTTCAGTCGGTGCGTTCGTGTTCCGGCGCATGCGCCAGAAGAAGAGCTGACCGCGGAGGCCTGGGCGCGTTGCAGCGCTCCTGCGCGGCGCGCCCACAAGCGTTACCAAGCATCCTCCCGAGTGGCGACATGAAGGGTGAAGGAGGATCTAAAAGCGGGGCACTTGCGCTTCTCAAGTGTCGAGAGGAATGGGCCGTAGTATATTTTGGTTTTCGGCACATGTGGCTTTCCATGAAATGCGGGCTGTCTCTCACTCTGGGTCTGATCGTAATGGGCTGTGCGTCCAACGTGGCGCCCCCGGCGCACGACGCTAAGGCGGACAACGAGCTCGCTTTGCAGGTGAAGCGCCACGAGGCACTGCAGGCGGACTTCAAGTCCGCAGCCTCCGACTATCGCCGTCGCTGCGAAATTCAAGCCGGCGATTGTCGGCTCGACGTGAACGACGGTCGTGACAAGATCCTCCGCCAACACTCGAGCGCCGAGTGTCGCCAAGCATCCGACTCCGACGCCGAGTTCGCGTGTGTGGCCGACAAGCTCACCAAACAAGGCCAATCTACGATTGCGACCGGCTACTACAAGCTCGAGAATTGGTGCTTGAGTCGCCTGGTCGACTGCACCGCCAAGCTCTCCGACGAAGCGCGCGGCAACGCCAAGAAGCTCGTAGCGCGCACGCGCGCCGAGAAGATCGAGTCTTCGAAGCGCGCTCTCTTGGCCCGTTCGAGCGTTAGTTTTGCGGAGGAACGAGCGGCCTACCTGCGCGCCATGCTACCGCCGCAAGCCGACGGTACGTGTGCGGATCCGACCGGCCTCACCCGCTGCAAGAGCGAAGCGCGCTCGCTGCTTTCCAAGTTCGACGCCGAAATCGACAAGGACGAGTCGTCCTATGACGAGGCACGCGCCACCGCGTCGTACGAGGCGATGCACAGCGCTGAAGCGAGCTGTTACAACCCGGAATTCGAGTGCCTACAGAAGAAGCTCGACGGCTTTGGGGGCACGGCGGAAACGCGGCGCTACATGGATATGGCTTTGAAGTCCCTCGAAAAGCGGCAGCGCCTGGTAGCGGAGCGCGGCGAGGACGACTCCAAGTCGTGCCTGAGCTCGGGGCTCACGCAGTATCAAGGGCGCATCGTCGACGACTACCAGAAGTTCTCGCACGAGCCCGTGCTGTTCTTTCAGGCTCAGCTGCACCGGGACTTCCGCGCTCTCTACGATACCCAGTCGGGTTGCCTGCAGAGTCGCACGCGTTCCGGCAGCTCGGTCGCCCAGAACCCGAGCCGCACGCAGGATCGCGAGAACTGAGCGCGGCCGGCCAAGCTGCCACGCCGCCCGCTCGGATTTTTGCTCCAACCTCGCCTTTGGAAGGACCGGTGTGGGTACTGGTCTTCAAAAGAGACATGGCCTCCGCTGGACACTGAGCGCATTTTTATCCCCCCCGTGTGCGCCAGCGGAGGCCGTCTCGCCTATCACAGTTGCGCTTCTCGCCGGAATCGGTCCACTAAATGCGGCGTGGTGGGGCGTGCCCCCAGGTGCGCTGTCGCAGGGGCGCCCGGAAAGAACCAGGGGCCGGGCGGCGTGAGTCGGCGATTCAGCCGCGTTTAGCCGCCGTGGCGGGATCCGTGGATGGGCCTTACCGGGGTGAGCCGGGCCGCGATTGGCTTGCGACCCCCGCCTCCGGTTTGGCGGCGAGGAGCGCGCCCTGCCGTCGGGGCGGACACGCCTGCTCTGTCGGCGCGCTGTGTTCACCCGAGGCGCATACCTGGTGAGTTGTGAGTTCACCCGCGCGGTTGATGTGCGATCTGCTTCTCGCGTGGATGAAATGGCGGTGTCGCGCGCGCGAGTAGCAGGGCGATGCCTGGAGTGTGCGCGCTGCGCCGCGGTGCTCACAAATCGCGCGCAGCGCTAGAAGTCCCGCTTTGCAGGCGCGCGACTTTGCCGCTCACTAGAAGAGTGAGCTTCGAGAGTTCCGTGTCGCCACGCCTAGAGGGCCTGAAGTTCCTGCAGCGTTGCGCGCTATCACTGGCGCTGCTGGCACTTTCAGGCCTGCCGTCGGCGTGTTCGGGCTCGTCGAGCACTACGACTGGCGACGTCTTGCCGAGCAGCGAGCTCGCCGACAATCACGCGATGATCGTGCCGCGCGCGGGAGTCTCCGATACGCCGAGTTGCGGCAGCCTCGAGGCCAAGGCGACCAGTAGCTACCGACCGATCGACGTGATCTTCGTGGTCGACAATTCGTCCAGCATGAACGACGAAATTGCCGAAGTACAGGCGCGCATCAACGCTGACTTCGCCGCGATCATGCAAAACAGCGGCCTCGACTACCGCGTGATCATGATCTCTCGCTACGGCGAGGTCGGTGTTCCGGTCGGGCTCAGCCACAACCCGATTTGTGTGGGCCCCCCGCTCGGCGCTTCCAATTGCGCCGACCCGATGCGCGTGAAGCTCGAGAACAGCAGTCGCTTCTTTCACTTCAGCGCTGACGTGCAGAGCCACGACGCGCTCTGCGTGTTGCTCGGTGGCTTCAGTCAAGCCGACGAGTACGCGGATGCGCCGCGCGCCGGTTGGGTTCCGCTGGCGCCCACTGGCTGGTCCGAGTACCTGCGGCCAGAAGCTTTCAAGACGTTCGTGGTGATCAGCGACGACGACGTGAACTGCAAAGGTCCCGGCTACGCCTTCAGTGATCAAGCCACGGTTTCGGGGGGCGAGAAGAGTGCCGCTGACTTCGACTCGGCGTTGCTGCACCTGAGCCCCACGCAGTTTGGTAGCGCCAAGCAGCGCAACTACATTTGGCACAGCATCGTTGGGCTTCAGGGGCGCGCCGCGGCAGACGCCGCCTGGTCGCCGAGCGATCCCATCGGCACCGCGCGTTGCCCAAGCGGCGCGCAGGGTCCGGGGACCGGCTACCAGGCGCTCAGTCGTCTGACCGGAGGGCTCCGCTACCCGAGCTGTGACCACCAGAGCTTCAATGCGGTGTTCAACACCATCGCGCAGGGCATCCTCGGCGGCGCGGAGATCAGCTGTGAGTGGCAGATTCCGGCTCCGCCATCGGGAGAAGAGTTCGATCGCGACCACGTCAACGTGCGCTACACGCCGAGCGACGGCGGCCCCTCGCTCTCGATCCCGAACGTCGACGGCCTGGCCCAATGCGGGGCTCACGGTGGCTGGTATTACGACGACCCGACGAACCCCAAGAACCTGAGCGCGTGTCCTTCGACGTGCGGCTATTTGAAGCGCGACGCCCAGGCCCAGGTCGACGTGCTGTTCGGTTGCGCGACCCAGGTATTGGTGCGCTGAGTCGCCCGCGGCCACGCCCGAATCGTGGCAGCGTCGCGGCTCAGGATTCGTACCAGGCTCGGGAACATTCGGAAACCGCCGCTGTCAGGGCTACAGATCCACCTTCTGGAGCTTGCATGCGTTCTCGGAGAGAGCCTTCGACCCCCGACCACTATGCGGTACTCGGTGTCCGTTCGTGTGCCACATTTCAAGAGATCCGCGCGGCCTATCGGCGACGTGCTCGCGAGAGCCATCCCGATATGCACCCCAATGATCCGCGCGCGACGCGGCGCATGGCCGAGCTGAACGCGGCTGCACGCGTGCTGCTCGATGGCGACCGTCGCCGAAATTATGATCACCTTCGGCAGGGCCCGCGCGGCACCGCGGGGCGCGCATCTCGAGCCGCGTGGTACGACGCGCCAAGTGACGGGGACGTCGAGTGGAGCGCGCCGTCGGCCGAAGCGACGCGCGGGGCGGGCGCCGCGCGGGACTTTTCCGGAGCAGTACGGCCGCGGGCCTCCGGGGTGGCGCTTTCGTTTCAGGACGCACTGCTTCGGTTGGGCGGGGCCGGGCGGCTCGGGTTCGCGGCGCTGTGCGTGGTGCTTGGCTGCGGTTTAGTGGCGTGCGCGCGGCCGAGCAATGCGTTTTGGCTCCCGGAGGTGGCGGCGACCGACGCCAGTCCGAGCCCCTGGCCGCTCGAATAACGGTCTGAGTTTCCCCGCATTGTTGGGGAGGGAAAAAAGGGGCTATAAGTAAGAGTCTGGTGAAGGCTGCCACCGCCACCGCTGCGCTCTTGGCGCTTTCCCGCGCGTTGCACGAAGCAACGACGCTCGCCGAAGCGATGGACCGGGTCGTGGCTTCCATCGAAGAGCACACGCGCTACCGGCGGGCGTGGCTCATCTTGCCGTCCGACGATCGCGGCATCGAGGTCGTCGGCTACGCGCTCCCAGATCGAGCGCGTGTCGATCAGCGCATGAGCGAAATCGACTTTGCCACCGATCCCTGGCTCAAGCTTCACTTGGAAGCGACCGATCCTCTGATTCGCGACGATCTACGCGAGGAGCCCTTGGCCGATCAGCGACAAGTCGCTTACTTCGGCAACCGCACCTTGATCAGCGTGCCGATGCTGCGCGTTGGTGGCCGGGTCGGAGCGCTCTGCGTGGGCACGTTCGCCGCAGAGGGCGTGCTGCCGCCCACGCCCGAGGAAGTCGAATTCATCATTCAGGTCGGGGCGCTGGTTTCGGTCGTGGCGGGGCGCATTCGCGCCGAGCAGCGTCAGCGCGTCCTCGAAGAACGCGTGAGCGGAGCGCAACGGTTGGAGGCGCTTGGCCGCATGGCGGGCGAGATTTCCCACGATTTCAACAACATGTTGGTGAGTATCCTCGGCAACGCGGAGGTCGCGAGCACCCTGCTCGGCGAGGATCACCCCGCTCGGGAGCTCATCGACGAAGTCGGGCAGGCTGCCGAGCGCGCGGCGAGACTCACCCGCCAACTGCTCTCCTTTTCTCGAGGACAACCGCTCGAACGCCGCGACGTTCGACTAGCGGCGGTCGTCGATGGTTTGTTGCCGATGTTGCGCAGCCTGTTACCCGCTGATGTGTCGTTGGAGGTAACGCACGGGCCGGGCGCGAGCGTGGTATTTGCCGATGCGGGCCAGCTTGAGCAAGTGCTCTTGAACTTGGTGGTCAACGCGCGCGATGCGATGCCGCGAGGTGGCCGCATCGTGCTTTCGACCGCCAGCGCGCAGGGAACACCGGCAGGTTTCTCCCAAGCGAACCGCCCAGCGCCGAGCAACGAGTACGTCGTGCTATCGGTGGCCGATACCGGTACCGGGATGACTCCTGAGGTCCGAGAGCGCTTGTTCGAGCCGTTTTTCACGACGAAGGCCCCGGGCGTCGGCACCGGGCTCGGCCTGGCCGTCGTAGACACCGTGCTAAAGCGGCATGACGGCTTCATCACGGTCGACAGCGAGCTCGGGCGCGGCACGACCTTTCGCATCCACTTTCCGGCGAGCGCGGCTGTGCCAGCGGAGTCGATTGCTCCGAGGTTCGAGAGCGCGGTGAGCCCGAAGGGGCACGAGCGTATTCTCGTGGTGGATGACGATCGGCAGGTGCGTGCGCTGCTCGAGCGTGTGCTCTGTCAAGCGGAGTATCGCGTCCTTCTGGCTGAGGATGGCGCGGCCGCGTTGGAAACCTTGGAGCGAGAGCCGGGCGTCGCCCTGGTGCTTTCCGATTTGGTGATGCCTCACGTGGGGGGCGATGAGCTGCGGGACATCCTCGCCACGCGGGTTGGAGCACCGCCGGTGCTGATCATGAGCGGCTACGCGCGGGGCGCCGCCGTTCACGAGCGCTACGAACACTTGCTCGCCAAGCCCTTTTCGCCGGCGCAGCTGCTGCGTAAGGTGCGGGCCGTGCTCGATGGGCAGCGCGGAAGCCGCGCCCCTGCGGCCTGAGGAGCTCGCTCGATGCGCATCGACGCTCACTTGCATTTCTGGAAGATCTCGCGCGGCGACTACGGCTGGATGGGGCCTCATGTCGCGCCGCTCTGCCGCGATTACTTACCCGAGCACGTCCGCGACGAGCTTGGCGCACAGGGCTTTACCGCGGGTATTGCGGTGCAAGCTGCTCCGACCGTCGCAGAGACCGAGTACTTGTTGGGCCTGGCCGCAGAGTCTCCGCTGCTCGCGGGGGTCGTGGGTTGGGTCGATCTCGAGAGCGAGTCTCTGCAACGAACGCTGAGCCGGCTGCGAGCGAACCCCAAGTTCGTCGGGGTTCGGCCGATGCTGCAGGACTTGGACGACGATGCGTGGATCGTGCGTCCTCGCGTGCTCGACGGCCTCGCGCAGATCGCCGATGCTGGACTAGCTTTCGATTTTCTGGTCTACCCACGGCACCTGCGGTACGTGTGCCAGGCCTTGGACCGCGTTCCGAGGTTGCGTGCGGTCATCGATCACGCCGCCAAGCCCAACTTGCGCACGCGCGTGCTCGACGCTTGGCGAGCGGCCCTCCGCGAGGTCGCCGCGCGCCCCACCGTCTTTTGCAAAGTCTCGGGCTTGGTGACCGAGGCCGATCCGTTGAATTTTACGGCTGGGGATTTGGCCCTCGCCATCGATCCTGTGTTCGAGATGTTCGGCGAGGACCGCGTGATGTTTGGCAGTGACTGGCCGGTGTGCACGCTCGCGGCGTCGTACGACCGCGTGGTTGCCGCGGTGCGCGAGGTGTTTGGCAGCCGCCTCAGCGCGGCGCGCTCGGCTAAGCTGTTTGGCCAAAACGCCGCTACATTCTACCGGCTCCCAGAAGTCCGCTGAGCCGAACCGAGCCCGCGCCGGCCATCAGCCCGCGTCGAAGTGCATCCGGTAGCGCAAGTGGACGTTGCCGCCCGCGGGTTTCAGAAACTGCAAAGCGAAGAAGCCCTCGGCGACGCAGGCCACGACGCCCGCATCCGGCAAATCCGAGCCGCCGTCGATGACGCGCGCGACGCGGCCATCCGCGCCGATCACGAAACGTAAACGCACGGCGCCGCCGAGTCCGGGGTCGCGACTCAGTCCGTCGCGATAACAATGCGCGAAGAGCTTGTAGCCGTTCTGAACGATGCCTTCGACGGTCTCGAAGTCGAGCTTGCCCGGGGACGAGCGCTCGATCACGATGCCTTCCTCGCCGTCGTTGGCGCGCTTGTTTTTGCGGCGTTCATTCACGCGGTTGCGCTTGCGCGTTTCCGCGTCTTCGAAGCGGACCAGGCCGCCGACGAACGTCCAGCGCGCTTCGCTCCGGTGGCCGGGGCGGCCGAAGCGCGCTTGGCTCAGTCGCTCCGTAAGGCACTCCAACAAGGCCTTGCTCGAGGTCGTCGAGCGCGCGGCGCGCACTTCAGACACTTCGCCATCGGGGGTCACGTTCCAGACCAGCTCGATGAACGCGGGTTGTTGCTCTCCCGCGAGTTGAAAGCACTCGTGGAGCTCTTCCTCGTGTCCGCGCAGGCCGAGCACGATTTGGCCGATGTCGACGGCGGGCAGCGCCGGACGCTCCGGGTGTCGAGGCGCTACTGGCTTCGCTCGCGAGGCGACTTTGGGGGGAGGCGCGCTCCCCCCGCACGCCGAGAGGAGGAGTGCACTGCCGAGGAGACTTAGCTTGAGTCGGAGCATGCCGGAGTGCGGCTCGTTATAGTCAGCGAAGTCCGGATCGGCCAGCGCTCGGCGCTCTCGGGTTCGCGGTCTAGTGTACGATTGCAGGGAGTTTGTCGGCTGAGCAGGCCTGGCCGCGCTCGCCGCGCCAGCCGCGCGCGCG
Source organism: Sorangium sp. (assembly GCA_019695485.1). Taxonomy (GTDB): domain Bacteria; phylum Myxococcota_A; class Polyangia; order Polyangiales; family Polyangiaceae; genus PMG-095. Next base: position 1,602 of record JAEUAF010000935.1, on the reverse strand, counting down.
AGCTCGCGGCAAGCGTGCCCCGGGGCGGTCTGAGCGCAATGATCAGCCGTCGACGCTCTCGAGCCTGCTTTCTTGGACGCGGCGGCACCCTTCAAGCGTTCCATCAAAGTCGACGCGCGCGACGCGCGAAAAAGAAAATTGTGGAGCTGCAGCGCGGTTTCACGGGAGGTGTTCATGGATCCAGATCCAGGTTCTTCGCGACGGTGTTTCTTGAAGATGGTTGGCGGTGCCGGCACGTTGGCCGTCATTCCCGCGTGTGGCGCTGGCGGGGCCTCCTCTCCAGAGTCTTTCGGCGACGTTCCAGCGGGCAATGTTTCCGCGCTCTCGGTCGGCTCGCTCGAGGCTGTGGCAGGCGCGCCGGCGATCGTGGGTCGTGACGCGACTGGCGTGTACGCGATGACGGCGACCTGCACGCACGCCGGCTGCAACATGAACCACCAGGGCGCCATCAACGCGGCGGGCGTTTACTGCGAGTGTCACGGCAGTCAGTTCGATGCACAAGGCAACAGGTTGAGCGGTCCGGCCGACTCACCACTCCAGCACTTCGCCGTCAGCATCGACGCATCCGGGCTGATTACGGTTCACGGCGGTCAACCGGTGGTCGAATCGACGCGGACCGCAGTGACCTGAAGCTGCGGAGTGGGGCCTGTGGCCAGAGGGCTATCGGCCCCGTTTACGGTTCCGGAGTAAAAGAAATCTCGCTGACTGCCTTGGGAGTGATCACTTCGGTCACCCTTTGGGCACAACCTTTCGCGAGGCATGTTGATTCGACCCGGCAAGAGTCCGCCCCCTCTCTCTCCTGCGGAGGAAGAACGGGTGGCGCGCGACCTTGCAAGTCGCGCGGCGGCCGGTGATCTGCCGGCGGCGCAAGCCCTCCTCGAGCGACTCTGGCCGACGATTTCGCGCGCGGTGGTGGGCGTGATGGGCGCCGCCCACCCAGACGTGGACGACACGATTCAGCAAACACTGATTGCCGTAGTACGCGCGCTGCCGGCGTTTCGCGGGGAGTGTCATCCCGCCGGGTTCGCATGCCGAATCGCGCTGCGTACCGCCGGTCGCGCGCGTCGTCGCAGCGTTCAGGATCGGGTCTTGCGCGACGACTTCGCGCGTCTCGCCGCCAGCCCGAGCCAGGTGGAGTCCCCGGGCGAGATCGCAGAAGCCGAACGTCGCCGCAGCGTGATGCGGGATCTGCTGGACGACCTTCCGGAAGAGCAGGCTGAGGCGCTGGCGCTGCGCGTCGTGATGGGCTGGTCACTCGAGGACGTTGCCGCCGCCACCGGAGCGCCCGTCAATACGGTGAGGAGCCGCATTCGCTTGGCCAAAGAGGCCTTGCGTCGGCGTTTGGACGCAGCGCCAGAGCTTGCCGCAGAAGTGGGCGTCGGATCATGAGCGGCGTCGATATCCATCCCGAGGAGTTATTCGACAAGCTCGCGAGCGGCGAGCTCACTGCGGGCGAGCGCGCCCGGCTGATGGCTCACGTCGAGCGCTGCGCCGTGTGTCGCTTCGAGCTTCAACTGCGCGCCGACATCGATGAGGACGTCGAGCGCCGCACGCTGACCGAGCCTCCGCAGTTGCTGACCGAGCTGCCCACGGGGGAGCGGG
>JAEUAF010000821.1 GCA_019695485.1 Sorangium sp. | reverse complement strand
GGCGACGACGGCGGTGCTGCCTCCGACGACGCCGAGCGGGCTCCAGGGCGGATTTACGGTGCCGACTTGGGCGCTGTTGTCGACGACGACGTAATATTGGCCAGGCGCCACTTTGAGCATTTGTTGCTGCTCACCGCCTGGTTGTACGGACCAGGCCGATACCGGCGGGACGCTGGGTGGGCCGAGCGCGGCGCCGAGCTGTAGTGAGTTGCGCCACACGTCTCCGGTGCTGCGCGTCACGAGCAACACATCCACGGCGGGGCCGGTCACGTTCATGCGTAGGAACAGAGCTTGACCCTGCTCCACCACCTCGAACGGGCCGAGGAAATCGACCTGGCCGCTTTTTACTTCGGTGACCTCGTTGGCGTAGGTGAAGCGATCTTTGCCTCGCACGAATGGCGACCGCGGATGTTGGGGGGGACTCAAATGCCCGAGCGAGAATTCGTCACCCGAGTCGCTGTGAACAACCGTAAAACCCGCCGCCAACTGGCTCTGCATGAGCTGCGCGCCGAACGTGTTCAGCATGTAGCTGGCAGGGCCCTGGGCGGCCCAGTTTGCCAGCTTGTACTCGACGGCGCCCATCTTGAATTCTGGACCGCTCAAGATGTGCGCGGTTACGGCCCACACATAGGCCGCGTCGTCGGCGAGATAGAAATCCATCCGATACTCGACGGAAGAACCAGCCCAGAAACCGACACGGCCCGCGACGGGCGTCCATGCGTAGCCAGTGCCCGAGAAGTCGAGCGTCACCGTTTGAGACTGATCGTTGACGTGAGTTCGACACTGCTCGGGGAAGAAGCGACCCACGGCGTTGCCGCCAGCGGCGAGGCGCAGGGCCGCGCTGTGCTTCAGCATCTCCGGGCACAGGCGCTGGGCACCGAAATTCGAGAAGAGCCACCAGCGCAGCGATGGGCTGGCATTGACCGGCCCTTTCCAAAAACCGCAGCCGGCAACGCTCAGCAATGTCGAAAGTACCAACGCCCAGACGGCGCGCCTAGGCGTGGACGAAAACGAGGTTTGGTGTTTCACCGGACCCACTTCTTCGCGCATGGTGCAGACTTCGGCGCACAACCTCAACCTAAAAGCGCCCGGCGCGCCGCCTCGGCAAGCGCTGACACCAGCGCCGGGGCCGCGTTTAGCGCCGGGACGCGAACGAACTCGAGCCCCAGCTCGGTCGCCCAGCCTCGCGCCTCGACGTCGAGATCGTAGAGCGTTTCCACGTGATCGCTGAGGAACCCGATGGGTGCGATGACCACACGCTTCCGGCCGCGTGCCTGGGCGGCCACTAGTGTCGTGCGCAGATCCGGCCCCAGCCAGTCCCCACCGTCCGCGCCCTGACTCTGATAGGCAAGCTCGTAAGAGCGACCGAGCCGCCCGGCAATGGCCCGCGCGCTCGCTTCCACCTGATCCCGGTAGGGATCGCCAGCGCTAATGATGCGCGTCGGTAGGCTGTGGGCGGTTAGAATGAGAGCTTCGCTCGTCTCGGAAGTCAAAAAGGGGGCGATCGCGTCCGCCGCGGCCGCGACGTAGCCGGTGCTCTGTCCGAATGGCTCGCAGGCAACGAGCTCTAGCTTTCCTCCCGCCGGCAGAGCGGCTCCAGGCGCTTCCTTCAGGCGAGCGAGGGCTTGCTCGGCTGCCGAAAAATAGACGTGCACGCTGAAAGGGGCGAGCGGGAGCACGCACAGGCGTTGAATCCCCTCCCCGAGGGCAGCGCTGAGTGCGTCCGCAATTTCGGGGCGCCAGAGCCGCATGCCAAGAAACACGGGCAAGCCGGTCTGCGCGGCAAGCTCTTTGGCTTGCTCGGCGGTCACGCGCAAGAGCGGTGAGCCGCCAATCGCCGCGTAGCGCCGCTCGAGCTCCTTGACGAGCTCGGGTGGCGCCGGACGACCATGGCGGATACGCGCCAAAAAGGCGGGCAGCTCGGCCAAATTCTCGACCGTGCCGTGGGCAGTAAGCAAAATTCCGTCGTTCAAGGGAGGGACCTCGTTCACGCGCTCGCCGCGCGGATCACGGGAAGTCGGGTTCGAGAAACGGATAGCGGAAATCCCGCGGGGGGCGGAGATTTTCTTTGATCACCCGTGGCGATGCCCAGCGCAAGAGGTGAAATGGCGAGCCTGCCTTGTCATTCGTCCCCGAGCGTCGCGCGCCACCGAACGGCTGTTGCCCGACGACAGCACCCGTCGGCTTGTCGTTGATATAGAAATTGCCGGCGGAGAAGCGAAGCGCGTTGCTCGCGAGCGCGATGGCGGCGGCGTCCCGCGCGAAAATGGATCCGGTCAGCGCGTAAGGGCTCGCCTGGTCGCACAGGCGCAGCACGTCTTCGAAGCGGTCGTCGTCATACACGAAAAAGGAGACAATCGGGCCGAACAGCTCGTCCCGCAACAGCGCATGCTCGGGCGTCTGCACTTCGATCAACGTTGGAGCGATGAAGAAGCCCTCCGCATCGCTGCCCTGCCCTCCGAAGGCGATGCGGCATGCCGCATCGGCGCGGGCGCGCTCGATAGTCAGCGTCAACCGCTCGTAGGCAGGCCGCGCAATCACGGCGCCCATGAAGCAGGAGAAATCGGCCGGATCCCCGACCTTGAGCTCTGCCATAAGCTCGACGAGGCGCGCCTCGAAGTCCCGCGCGAGCGAGCGGGGCACGTACACGCGAGACGCCGCCGAACACTTTTGCCCCTGGTACTCATACCCGCCTCGCAGAACCGCGACCGCGAGCGCGTCGAGGTCCGCGCTCGCATGAGCCACCACGAAGTCTTTACCCCCAGTTTCTGCGACCAGGCGCGGATAGTTACGGTAGCGAGTCAGATTGACGGCCACGCTCTGATACAGGCCCTCGAACACACTGCTCGAGCCCGTAAAGTGAATCGCCGCCAGGTTCGGATCGTGCAGCACCTCGGTCGTGATCTGCGCGGCATCGCCGGCGACCAGGTTGATCACGCCGTCGGGTAGCCCAGCCTCACGTAATAGTTCGTAAATGTGGTGCGCGGACAACATCGCGTACGGTGACGGCTTCCAGACCACGACGTTCCCGAGCAGCGCGGGCGCGCTCGGCAGATTGCCAGCAATCGCCGTGAAGTTGAAGGGCGTCACGGCGTAGACGAAGCCCTCGAGCGGCCGCCAGTCGAAGGCGTTCTTCTCGAACTCGCTCGAGATCAAGCGCTCCTCGCTCAAGCGTTCGGCGAAGTGAGCGTTGAAACGCCAAAAATCGATCAATTCGCAAGCGGCATCGATCTCGGCCTGATGCGGGGTCTTGCTTTGGCCGAGCAGCGTGGCCGCGTTCAACCGTTGGCGGTGCGGACCAGCCAAGAGCTCGGCGGCGCGTCGAAAGATCGCGGCACGCTCGGCAAGCGGCGTGGCGCTCCAAGCTGGCTGCGCAGCACGCGCCGCCGATATCGCCTGCGCCACGTCACCTTCGCGAACGGTCGAGTATTCGCCCAGCACGAGTTCGTGCCGATGCGGCGCGCGAATCGGCTGTGGCGCGTCGTGAAAGACGCCAGCACCGCCGATTCGCAGCGGCACGATCACGGGATGCGCGGATTGTTCGTTGATTGCGCGGCGCAGCTCGGCGCGTTCGGGGCTGCCCGGCGCATAGGTGAGGACCGCTTCGTTCACGGGCAAAGTCGCCACGTCCCGAGCGTAGATCCCGCGCCGTCGGGCCGCGAGGACTTTCGCCGCGCGCCCCGATTCCGTTTCATCGCTCAGCTAGGCGGGAGTCGCCTTAGGGTGAGCTTGCCGGGCCTTCGACGCAAGCTGTCGGATCGCCGTAGGTAGGCTTGAAGTTTTGCGAGTCAGAGTAATAGACGCGCACGAAGCTCGTATTCCAACACTCCGAGCCCGACACCAGCGGAATACTGGCGGGCAGGTTCCCACCCGAAATCACGAGGTCGGCCCGGCCGGCCCCATCCGCGTGGTAGCGACTTTCGACGCTCACGTCTTCGAGTAGCGTGGCGTTGCTTGCGTCCACGTCCGTGTGCGCATTGACCTCCAATGACCCAGTCCCGTCGACATTGCTGACCGACTTGATGGTCACCCAGGCCTCGCCGCTCGGATCGATTTGGGCCTGAATCGTGCGAGGCAACGCGGCCAGATTTTGCGCGATGTCGGCAGGCAAGTCATGGGTGATGGTGAGCTTCCCCGAGTCGTTGGGGTGCTTGACAGGGTCGAGCGCTTTGGCCGCATCGAGATCGATGCTGAACGAGCCGTCCCCGTGACGAGCATCCGTGCGGCCGTAGCCGGTGCCGCGGAGTACGGCGCGATAGTCTCCCTCCGCCTGCGACGCCCGCGGTCGACCGTCGAGACGATACGCGAACGTCGCGTCCGGCAGACGATCGATGTGCAAGCGCCACGCGACAGGGTCGAGCGCGTCCGTAAAGGGTCCCCACTCGGCAAAGTCGACGCCCACTTGGCGAGGTGGCGTGCGGGCAATCGCCCAAACCCCCATCAGCACGTCGCGCGTAACGACGTTGACGCCATCGCGCACGTTGCGCGTAAAGGCGTACCACTCGGCGACTGCGGGGGCGCCCGAGCCACTCGTGTCGAGAAGCCCGGTGTGACCGGCGAAAGCCTTGGTTGAACTGCCCTCACCCGAAGCCCCTGGCCCTGACACGCTCACGCTCTCGGTGACCGGCAGCGCTTCGCGATAATCCGCGGCATCGTCAACTTTTTGCAGCGTGCACGCCCCCATCGCTACGGCCAGCGTAAAGAGCGCGATGTGGGGCAAGGTCGTCATTCGAATCATGCGTCGTGTTCCTCCACTAGGCTCTCACTTCAAGGGGTGAGCCAAGCGCGGCACTCGCGGGAACAGCGGCATTTTCGGCGCCGAGCGAGCGACGCCGTGAACGGCGGTTCGCGCCTGCGCTGCAAACCGCCGTCCACGCACGGTCCACTGACGGTAGCCGTTCGAGGCGCTCCACCGCGCACAGAGGCGCACATGCTTGCCTCACGATCCAGGGAAGTTTCCAGGAATTCCATTCGCAGCGCGCGGATCCACCGACTAAACTCGATGGATCCATGCACGCCCGCCCGAATCCCGTGGACGCCCTGGCCGCCCTCATCCGTGTCGATGATTCGAGTGAGCGGCGTGCCAACTGGCGTCAAGCCATCGCGGCGCTCGGACATCGGGCAGCACTGGGTCTCGCCAGCGCACCTCCGCTCGAGGGCATGGCCCAGGACATCATCGCCAAAGCCGCGGAGGTTGCGATCGAAGTCGGACTCGCGGACGATCTCGATTGGCTTGCCCCCGGTCCCGCGACCGTCGCGCTGTACGAAATTACGGCGGCGCTGCCGCCCGGAAAGACTCGACGCGAACTCGGTCGACGCGTGTTTGCTCGCCTCTACCAGGGCACGGCGTCGACGTTTGCCGCCGTGGCGGCACGCATGGCGCTCACCTCTAGCCGCCCGTTCGAACCGGCGACGCTCCGGGCGCGCGTGGGCTTGTTGTTCGATTTGCCCATCGGGTCTGCCGTCAATCCGGACCCGCTGGCCCTCACGCTCGTCAGCCGTCGTGAACTTCGGGAGCGCTGGATCGACCAGAACAAGACCGGCACCTTGCCCGCGCGCCGCCTGGCCGCCAAGCTCATCGAACACGCGGCTCGCGAGGCCGTATTTCGCTTTCAGCAGGGCGATCCCGAGCCGCGCGACGTACTTCGGGGTGAGCGCTTGCGCGACACGACGGCGACGCTGCTCTCCGACCGCGAGCCGCTCGTCTGGCGTCACATAGCCGTCGCGCGCGGGCTGCTCGCGTCGGTAGACGCGCAATTGCGCGAGGAGATCGAGCAATCGCTGGACCCAGGCCTGTCCCCTACTGAGTGGCGGCGCGGTGCCGTTTCACTGGTGGCTTCTTGCGTGGGCGATCCCGAAAATGCTCTGCGCGGGTGTCGGAACGTGCTCGATGGGCCGCTCGCCGAACTCGACCGCGGCCTGCCCGCCGCGCTGGTCCTCGGGCTGCCGCGCGTCATCGAGGCGGAGCCAGATGCCGCCGAGCAAATCATCGGCTGGCTCGCCGACACGCAGCGCCCCGACGTGGCCGAGGGCGTCGCCGCGCTGCTCTCGGATCTACGCCATCCCGCGTTCGGAGCCAAGGCTGCCGAGCGGCTCCGCCAAACCCTCACCTCGCGCGCGGAGCAGAACAACTCGGTGCTTCGTGCGATTGCGGAGCGAGCGCTCCGCCAACTCGACCGCGAAGAGGACGAGAACGACGTGGTCGGCCTGGTGCGCAAGGCACTCCTCGCTTACGAAAACTTGGGGGCGCGCGAAGCCTTCGAGATCGCGTCCCACGCCGCCAAAGCGCTCGGCCGCTCGATGGACTTCGTCTCGATCAACGATCCGCACGACGAACAGGTCTTGCCGTACGTGCTCGGCACGCTGAACGACATCGACCGAGCCGCGCTCGAGCGGCCTCGCCTCAGCGACTTGCTCTTGCTCGGGCGGCGACCGGGCGACACCGACGTGGGCGTCCCGGAAATGGAGAAGCTCTACGACCGACTCGGACGCTGGATCCTCCACGCCGAAGCCACGATGAGCGGTGAGGCCAGCAACAACGCGCAAGCCGTTGGTGAACAGCGCCGGCTGCGCGCCCTGTTGCACTTGATGGATGTCGACTGCACGCGGCACGAGGACGACAAAAAGGTCCAGACGCGCGTCACCCGCGCGCTCTCGGTGCTGATCGAGCGGGTGGCGAAAGGTGAAGGCACGCTCGTTCACCGCATCGCCTGCGCCGCGCTCGCGCGAGCCTGTGACGCCGCGGTGCGCGAAGGCATCGGCGAACCCGCTGACTTGCTGTTGCTGCTCGCCTCGACTGAAGGAAAGCCGGAGAGCTATCGCGCCATCGCCGAGGCCTCGACGCACCCCGATGTGCGCGGCGTGATCCGCGCCTACGCCGAGTTCCTGATGCCGGCTCACCCCGACGGCTCGGAGCCGCCGCCCGAAGTCGTCGGCCTCGACGTCGCGCGCGGCGCCGTCGGCGAAGAAGCGACGCGGATGGCGGAGAAAGTCGTGCGACTGAGCCGCGGGCTTGGCGTGGGCGGGGCGTACCGTGGCGAAGCCTTACGCCGCATCGTGCTGCGCCTTGGGCGCGCACTCGAGTCGGTCGCCCAGGCGCGCGGCCAGACCGAGCTCGTCGACAGTTCTGGCTCCGGCGGTGATGTGTTGTCCGAGCTCGAGGCCGCGCTCGACGACGTCCAGCGCTTGTGTCGCGGGGCACGGCGGCGCCTAGTCGGAGAAGATCCGGGCGATATTGCCGTCGTCACCGAGGTTCCCGCGGTGTCTGCGCTGATTGAACGCTCGGTGCGCGGCGCGGTTCCGCCGAACGCGCAGCAGCTCGGAATGGCGATCCGGGAGCTGGTTGCGGAGGTGCCCGCGGCGCTTGGCGACGCCGTGTCCAAGGTGCTGCAGCGTTTGCCGACGCTGCCCGTCGCCGCGCCGAGCGACGTCTACGCAATTCCACTCGAGCGGCGCCGCACTCAGCTGCCAGATTGGCTGTTGCCGCACCGCACCATCGGTTCTTTCTACGTGGTTCGGGCGCTGGGCAGTGGTGGCGCAAGCTCCGTATTTCTTGCCAAACGCAACGAGCAACGCAGCGATCCCAAGGCGGAAGGCTTCGCGCTCAAGGTCCCCGACTACGATCCGACCACCGCGCGTAGTCTCTCGGAGCAAGAGTTTCTGCAGCTATTCCGCGAGGAAGCCGGAGCGCTACTGTCACTTCCCGAGCACACCAACTTAGCCCATTTCGTGACCTTCGACGCTGGCGCGCGCCCCAAGCCGATCTTGGTGATGGAACTGATTCGAGGCACGAGCCTCGACCGCTTGATTCGCAGTCGGTCGCTCACCACGGAACACGCCTTCGCGTACATCGATGGCATGTTAGCTGGGCTCGAGGCCATGCACGCCGCTGGCGTCGGACACCTCGACGTGAAGCCGTCCAACGTGATCCTGCGAAACGGCGAGGTCCCGGTATTGGTGGACTTCGGGCTGAGCGGGCGCCATTTGAGACCAGGTTGCGGCACGGTCGAGTACTCGGCGCCAGAAGTGCTCGGCGTGGTGCCGCACGACATGACAGTGACGCCACTCCCTACCGACATCTACGCGCTCGGCTGCACCGCGTTCGAGGCGCTCACCGCCGAGCTCTTGTTCGACGGCGAAGATGAGGCCAGCATTCTCGGCCAACACGTCGGACACGACGGCTGGCCCTCGCGCCTGACGCCTTACGCGCATAGCGCCGAAACGCTAGAGCTTGCAAAGCTCTTCGCTGCCTGCATCCGTCAAGATCCGCGCAATCGCCCGAGCGCCACGCAAGCGCGTGCGGCCTTCGCAAAAGTCGCACCTCGCCTTGCTCAGTCGGCGTGGCCGTTGCGTCCCGCGCCGGCACAGCGTGCTGCCGGCTGAAGCCGGGAGAATCGCGAAATTTGACGGATCTTGGGGCCAAAGTTCGGCGCGTTGCGGCTTTGCCGAGATTGGCTGGACGCGAGCGCACGCTGAGGGCTAGAAGGGCCTCGACCTCCCATGCGCGGCTCACGTCTCCTCGTCACCCTCAGCTTTCCCACGTTGCTCTTCGCCTGCGGGAGTAGCAGCAGCTCCTCGAGCACTACGGCATCCGCGCCTCCGAGCGTACGCATCGATCGCTTCTTCACGACCGAAGGCGGCATGCTGATGGTCCCGGCGAAGGAAGAACGCGGCAGTCTCTCGGAGCTGGAGTTACCCTGCGACGGGCTCTTGGGGGTCGGGCTCGTGTTCGGTGAGGGCTGGAAAGCCTACGCGCCCGGCGGCTGCGGCACGCTGGCCAAATGCGGCCACTTTCAAATCACCGCCACGACACAGGCCGGCGCCACACAAAGCCAAGGTGGAGTCTTGAGTCCCGCTCTGCTCACCCTGCTTCCGAGCGCTGACTGGTCGGGCATGACGACTGTGGAAGCCAAGTTGATCAAAGACGATGGCATGGATTGGCTAGACGCCAATAAAAGCGCCATCGCCGACCAGGTGAGCGTCCCGCTCTCGTCGGTCGGAAGCTGCGCCACCCCAACCGGTGGTAACTCCGCAGGCGGAGCCGGTGGCGCGGACGACGCTGCAGGCGGAACCACCGCGGGCTCCGGCGGCGCGGGCGGTTGAAGACTTCGGGCCCTTCAGGATTGGACCTAAGGGTGTATGAACACGACGCTTCCGTGGAGCGGCGTCAGCACGCCGTGCCAGCCCGGCGGCAGGCTTGGCTCGGTGAAGAAGAAGAGTCGGCGCGCATCCTCCGGCGCTAGATTGATGCAGCCATGGCTCTTCGGCGTTCCGAAGCGGTCGTGCCAGTACGCTCCGTGAAGGGCGTAGCCATCTTCGAAATACTGGACGTAGGGGACGTCGCGAAGCTCGAATTCTTCGCCCACTTCGTCCGAGCTCATCGTGGTTGTCACGTGCTTCGTGTGAATGCGGAAGATGCCCCGTTTTGTAGCGGTCGAATGCTCAGGGTCATCGAGGCCAGCTTCACCGCTCGAGATCAGGGTCGCGAAGAGTGGCGACGTGCCTTCGTAGGCCACGAGCGTCTGCTTGGTTAGGTTCACATCGAGCCAGCGTTCGCCATTCTTGGCCCAGCCCGGCATGCGCTTCGCGAGGTCGATACGCGAAGCATGAGCGTCACTCAGCCAGCTGCCGTCGCTGGTTTCATAGTGCAGACGGTTGCGGAAGAACTGCTGCTTGCCACTCAGTGAGGCGACGCTACGATACGCGATCGGGCCCGCGTCGACCAAGGCATTCTTGCCGCGCTCGAGCCGAAACAGATGCGCTCCTTCGGTGCGCACGAAGGCAAACGGTAGTTTCACGTCCTTCCCAATTTCGACGCCATGGAAGTCCGACCCACGAATTGGGCGGAAGCGATCCGTCGGCGCGAGCGTCAAATCCGTTGTGAGCCCGTAGCGCCGCCCCTGCCACAGCAGCGTGCGCAGAAAGGAATAACCCGCCCGCGGACGCATCTGCGACACCACGAGGTCGGAGCCGCGTGAATGTTCGTCGATGCTCGGCAGCGGGCGCCCAGCCTGCAAGAACGCAGGCAGCGGGTCAGAGCGGCGTTCCCGCCAAGCCAGCGCGGGCTCCACGGGCGCAGCATCCGCCCCC
>JAEUAF010000283.1 GCA_019695485.1 Sorangium sp. | reverse complement strand
TGGTCGTCGGCCACCTCGGGTTCGGGTACCTCGGGCGCCCGGGCGTGCAGGTCGGCTCGGGCGGACCGGGCGCCGGCGTGGTCAACGCACCAGTGGTTGGGGTTCGCTATTGGCTCGATCCCGGCATGGGCATCGACGTGGGTCTGGGTTTTGGATTCGCTAGCGGCTCAACGGAAGCCGGCGGAACCAGCACCGACACGCCCAGCCAATGGGCCTTCGTGTTGCATGGCGGTGTCCCGCTCGCCCTCACGAGTGGTCGCCACTACTCGTTCCAGATTGTGCCAGAGGCCAACATCGGACTCGGCGGCGGCTCCGGACAGACCGGCGCCGGCGTCAATGTGACCAACAAGGGCTTCTTGCTCGATGTAGGCGCGCGCGCCGGCGCCGAAATTCAGTTCGGGTTCATTGGATTGCCCGAGCTCGCACTGCAAGGCTCGATCGGAGCCATGCTGGCACTCTCGAGCTCGAGCTCCACACCCGATGGCGGGTCGAAAGTGGGACAGAGCTCTACCTCGATCAACACCACCGTGTTCAACGCGCCATGGGCCGTGTTCACGAATTCGATCGCTGCGCTCTACTACTTCTGAGCGAGACACCCGAAATCCGCGTGGGGAACTCGCTTCCCCGCGCGGTGCTCGCACTCCCCCGTAGCGAGCGAAATCGCATTCGCCTACAAGCTCCGACCCGCGCGACGAGGCGAGAGCATGTCTGGCGGTCCGCAGCTGGCCGCCCCGCCTTCCAAACGCTACTCTAAGCGGCTTCGCATGCTGCAAGGCAGTGCAAGCTCCGCGGAGGTTTGACGTGACTTACATGTGGCTAAGAATCCCTTTGGTCTGCTCCTTCCTCGCAATGGGCTGCGGCGGCGGAGCCGCCACGCCCGGAAGCACTCTCGATCCGAATACTTCTCCAACGCCTGCCGATCAGGCTCCGGTGACCACGGGTGCGAAACCACCGGTCTCCGACCATCTGCCCGCTGCTGACCCGAATGCGCCCCCTGGATCGACCCCAGCGGGGACGACCGCCGGAGGTACCCCGACCTGTGCGTCGGTCTGCGCGCGTGCAACCGCAGCTGCGTGCGATTTCGGCACCAGCGATTGCCCCACCCAGTGTGGCACGGTTCTCGGCCAGCCATGCTCTCAGCAGGTGCTCGGGTTGCTCGACTGCGCGCTGAGCGCTCACGTCTGCCCCGACCAAGCCCAAGATCTTAGCCCTCAGGATTCCGCATACGCCACCTTGGCGACGCAGTGCGCCGCGCAGGCCCAGGCGTACGTCACGTGTGACGATCAAGGGCAAACCAATCAGGCGCAAACCAACGGCTCACCGCGTTAGAACCAGCGTTCGTGCCCTGAGGTGGCGGCCGGCGCTGGCCACGCAGACGCCGTCGTCCGCCAGCTAGCGGCCCACAGGCTTCGCGCCCAAAGAATCTGGCGCGCCAACTGCACCACTCGGGATCGTGTGGCTCGATCCTCTGCTGGTGTTTGCGCTCGCGGCCAGCGCAGGCATCGCCCTTCTGACCGCCCCAGCCGCGGCGGGCTTGCTGCTCGTGGGGGTTCTGCTGCTGGTCGCACGGCGTGCGAACGCGCGCGTGCTCGTCGGGTTGTTGCTCTGCCTGGTCATCGGAGCGCTGCGTGGCGCCGCGAGCATTGCGGCGTTCGACGCTGAACGGCGAGCTACGCGAGACGCGCTGGGCCCCCCGGCGCGCTGCCAACTGCGAGGCAGTGTCGATACCTCCCCCACGTGGGTCGGCGGCCGCACCGCCTATGTGCTCCGCGTCGACACGGCGCAGTGCGACCTCGGCGCGGTTCGTGAGGGAACACGCGTTCGTCTCGGCGGCGGCCCCGACGACCTGGCGCGCGGCGACAAGCTCGAAGTCATCGCCCAAATTGCTCCGATCGAGTTGTTGTTCAACCTCGATTTGCCAAATCCGCTGCCCGGAGCCGCGCGCCGACGGGTTACGTTGAGCGGTAGCGCGCTCAGCGTCGAGCGCGAGGCGCCAGGGCGCGGCATCTTCGCCGCTATCGATCGCTCCCTCGCGCGCGTCCGGCGCCGCATCGCGCACACCTTCGCGCGGGACGCCGAACCGATGGCGCGCGCGCTCGTGCTCGGTGAAAACGATCTCGACCCGGACGACGACGCGGCATTTCGGCAGAGCGGGCTGTCTCACATGTTGGCCGTGAGCGGGACTCATTTGGTGTTCGCCGTGTTGACGTTGGTGCACGCGGTGGGCGCGCTACTGGCGCGGATCGAAGCGCTGTCTGCGCGGTTCGACACAGGGCGGCTCGCAGCCCTGTTCGGCGTTGTGCTCTCCCTCGGATATGCCGATTTTGCGGGTGGCAGTGGCTCGGCCTGGCGCGCGGCATACATGCTCTCCGCCGCGCTCTTGGCGCGCGCGCTGGGACGTCTACCGTGTGGAAGCCGGGCCCTCGGACTCTCGCTCGCACTGGGTTGGCTGCGCGATCCGCTGCTGCTCTTCGACATTTCGTTCCTTCTCTCGACCGCCGCAACCATCGGCCTGCTGACGTTGGGTGGGCCCCTTCGCGCACACGCGGAGAAGCTCGGCTCGCAGCCAGCGCGTTGGGTGGGCAGCGCGATTTCGACGACGCTCGCGGCGATGATTCCTTGCGCTCCCTTGCTGGCATTGCTGGGCTCGGAGCTCACGTTCGCGGGTCTGATCGCCAACGTCGTCGCAGCTCCCATCGGCGAGGCCGTAGCGCTGCCGCTCTGCCTCGTGCACGCGATGTCTGCCGCGTTGCCGCGCCTCGAGGCCGGCCTGGCGCTGGTTGGCTCAGGAGCGCTGCTCGTCGTGCGAGAGATCGCCAAGGAAAGCGCGGCTCAGCACTGGCTGTCATTTCCGATGCCAACGCCTTCGGCCTTTCACTTGGCGGTCGCGGCGCTGCTTGCCACTGCGCTCGTTTTGGCCAGAAACGCGGGGCGCGCGCTCGGCTGGTTGCGCTTCTGGGCTATCAGCGGCGTGCTCGCCCTGATCCTGATCGAAATGAGCGCGCGCCGCGCGGGGGTGCCGCGCGGCCTGCTGCGCACGACGGCCCTCGCTATCGGGCAGGGCGACTCGAGCTTGATCGATCTGCCGGATGGCAGGCTGATCTTGGTCGACGCCGGGGGGTCTCCGGATGGCGGCGCCGATCCGGGGGCGCGCGTCGTGCTCCCTGTCCTGCGCGCGCGGCGGCGCACACGCCTCGACATCGTCGTGCTCACGCACCCCCATCCCGATCACTTCGGGGGCTTGCTCGCGGTACTAAACGCGGTCGAGGTGGGCGAGATCTGGGACAGCGGCCAAGGCGCGCTGGAAGGTGCTGGCCCCGTCTATGCCGAGCTGCGGCGCGTGGCCCAGGCCCGCGATATTCCGATCCGAGGGCCTCGCGACCTCTGCGATCGGAGGCAAGACTTTGGGGGCGCGCTGCTGCGCGTTCTCGGTCCGTGCCCAGACTTTACGCGCGGCCGAGGCGCAAACGACAACTCGATCGTGTTCAGCCTTCGCTTCGGCAAACGCTCGCTGCTCTTCACGGGAGATGCTGAAACCAGCGAAGAGCGCGAGCTCTTGGCGAGCAGGCGCCCGCTGCTCGCCGCCGACGTGCTCAAAGTCGGGCACCACGGCAGTCGCACATCGAGTTCGAGCGACCTGCTCGACGCGGTGCACCCCCGCTTGGCGACAATTTCCTGCGGCGTGCGCAATCGCTTCGGGCACCCAGTGCCCCATATCGTCGCGCGCCTGGCGAGCTACGGCGCGACAGTTCTGCGCACCGACCGCGACGGCGCTCTTCAAATTCAAACCAACGGCGAGACGCTCGAGTTCTCGAGCAGCTACCCCGACACGACGACGAGCCTCGCCTGGAAACTCGCGCCGCTTTGGCCGCTGTAGACACACGGGCGACTGCCGCCGGCGCGATAGCGCGCGAGAGAATGAGTTGACGCCTCACCGCCCGCGCGCTCTCGTGGAGCAACATGAGCGATTTCGAAGCCGGGATCAGCCCGCTGTTTACCGAGAGCGAAATCTCGAACCGCGTGGAAGCACTCGGGCGGGTCATCAGTGAAGCCTACGCCGGGCAAGAGCTGGTTCTGATCTGCGTGCTGAAAGGGAGCTTCATCTTCGCAGCGGATCTCGCGCGACGGATTCGGCTGCCGCTGCGCATCGAATTCTTCGGCGTACAAAGCTACGGAGCGCAAACCAGCTCGAGCGGCGTGGTGCAGATCACGCTCGACCTCGCCCACCCGATCGAAGGGCGCCACGTGCTGATCGTCGAAGACATCGTCGACACCGGCCTCACGCTCTCGTATCTGAGCGAGCAGCTCCGCGCGCGCGGCCCCAAAAGCCTCAAGATCTGCGCGCTCCTGCACAAGCCCGCGCGCATGCAACGCGCTGTCGACATCGACTATCTCGGCTTTACGATCGACGATGTCTTCGTCGTCGGCTACGGGCTCGATCACGCCGAACGGCATCGCAACCTGCCCTACATTGGTGTGCTGACGGCGACTCCGTAGAAACTCGAGTTGGCAGCTCAGCGTGGGGATCGCCAACTCGGGTGGCAACGCGCGCGCCTTACGGGCGACGTCCAGCGGTCTTTCGTGGCGGCTCGGCGCTTGCTAGATTGGCGCCCAGCCCGAGCAGGTCGGGCGGCGGGAGTGACTCATGGTTTCGGTGTCGTGGGTGCGGGTTGGGTTGGTTGCGAGCGCTTTGTTCTTCGGAGCGTGCGGGGGAATGGCAGATCCGGGGCCGGGCACTGCTGGCGCCACGGCGACGGGCGGCGACACCGCGGGAGGCACGGCGAGCGTCGGAGGCCCGACGTCGCTAAAAGCGTGCAAGCCCGGTTTCGACCCAGCGAGCTTCCCAGAGCGAGACTGCGCGTTCGTCGGGGCGGGCCTATGCTACGCCGAAAAGCTCGACGCATGTGCCTGCGTGTGTCCACGAGCCTCGCAGAGCAGCGTCTGCTCGAGCGACTTTCCGGACGGTCCAAACGGGCACGTGCTCGTCACGTGCTCTTAGGTATTCCTCTGCGTAAGCGTGTGGGACTTGCTCGCACTTGCGGGCAGCACAAGACCTAGGGGTGGTTAGCGATACAGACCAACTCGGCTGGGCGACGTTGCCACAATTCGCTACGATGAGAACCGCGCGCCGGGACGCCGCGCAGCGCGCGTTCATTCGGACGCAAGTCCTCGGAGAAATTTCTCATGTCGCGAGTGGTAGCGAACCTCGGCTTGCTCGTTTGTCTATGCGCGCTGCCAGCCTGCGGCCAAAGCGTCGAGCAGGTGTTTTCGAGCTCGGGCGGCGCTGCCAGCCAGGGCGGCCAATCGAGCGCGCGTGGCGGCGCAAGCAACGGGGGCTCGGGACTCGGCGGCAATGCAACCGGCGGAACGACGCTCGGCTTGGGCGGAGCAGCGCTGGGCTTGGGCGGCGCGTCCAGCGCCGGAAGTGGCGGAACGACATCGGATTCGGGCGGCAGCCCGTCCAGCGGCGGTGCGGGGAACGGCGGCGCGTCCAGCCGCGGTGGGACCGCGAATGCTGGATCGGCCGCATTGGGAGGCTCCGCAGGCATGACGAGCGCGGGGACGGGCGGGGTCGCAGTCGGGCTCGGTGGCGCGGCAGGCGCCAACACCGGCGGCGCTAACACCGGCGGCGCCAACACCGGCGGCGCTAACACCGGCGGCGCTAACACCG
>JAEUAF010000764.1 GCA_019695485.1 Sorangium sp. | reverse complement strand
TGGTCGGTTATGGCAACGCGAACTTCGCCGAGGGTAGCCCGGCGCCCACGCCCTCTGCGACGCTCTCGGTTCAACGGAACGCGGGCGGTTGCACGGACAGCAACGCAAACTCTGCGGATTTCTCGGCGTTCGCGGTTTCGCCTAGGAACTCGGCGTCTCCGCTCACGCCTTGCGGGGGTGGCGGCGGCGTGATTGGCCCTTGTGGCGGCACGGCGACGTTGATTAGCACCATCCAGGGCTCGCAAGACTCGAGTCCCCTCATCGGCGCGACGGTCAACGTGGAGGCTGTGGTTGTCGGGGATTTCCAAGATGGCCCGCTCAACGGCTTCTACTTGCAGCAGTCCGACGCGACGGTCGACGCCGATCCCGCCACGTCCGAGGGTCTGTTCATTTACGAAGGCGCGCTCAACGTACCGGTCGCGCTCGGAAACGTGGTGCGCGTGCGCGGTCAAGTGTCGGAATATAACTCGCTGACTGAGCTGACCAGTGTCACGGACGTCGTCGTGTGCGGCGGTAGCGGGACCGCGTCGACGCAAACGCTGGCATTTCCTGTGTCGCAGGTGGCCGACCTCGAGCGCTACGAGGGCATGAGCGTGTTCATTGCGCAGCCTCTCACAGTGTCGGGCAATTTCGACCTCGGCCGCTTCGGCTCCCTCGATTTATCGGTCGGTGGGCGCTTGATGCAGCCGACCAACGTGGTGAGCCCCGGAACCAGCGCGAATGCGCTGCAGGCACTGAACGACAGGAGCCGGATCATTCTCGACGATCTCAGTGACACGCAAAACCCAAACCCAATTCCGTACAAAGACGCGAACAACACACGCCGCGTCGGTGACACGCTGCCCTCGCTGCGTGGGATTCTCGACGGTCGCTTTGCCGCGTACCGCATCGAGCCGACGGAAGCGCCGACCTTCAGCAATGCGAACCCGCGGCAAGCGACGCCTCCGGCGGTCGGCGGACGGCTGCGCGTGGCGGCCGCCAATACCTTGAACTTCTTCACCACCCTGGACGTCACTGGAAACACCTGCGGTCCCAGCAGTTTGCAGTGCCGCGGCGCGAATACGGCGGTCGAGTTCGATCGGCAGCGCGAGAAGCTCCTCAATGAGCTGTCGGCGTTGAACGCCGACGTGATTGGGCTGATGGAGATTGAGAACAATGCGCGCGCCGCTACACAGAGCCTGGTGGACGGCCTGAATGCGCGACTCGGTGCTGGTACGTATGGCTTGATCGATACGGGTGTGATTGGCACGGACGCCATCAAAGTGGCGCTGATCTACAAGCCCGCAAAGGTGGCGCCCGTCGGCGCCTTCGCGCTGCTCACGAGCGCCGTGGACGCGCGCTTCGTGGACACGAAGAACCGCCCCAGTTTGGCGCAGTCCTTCGCGGAAGTTGCGAGCGGCGAGCGTTTCACCGTGGTCGTCAATCACCTGAAGTCGAAAGGCTCCGATTGCAACGACATCGGGGACCCGGACGCGCTCGACGGACAAGGCAACTGCAACGGGACGCGCACCAACGCCGCGGCGGCTTTGGCTAGCTGGCTCGCGACCGACCCGACGCACGTTTCAGATCCCGATTATTTGCTGATTGGGGACTTCAACGCGTACTCGAAGGAACAGCCGCTCGCGACCCTAAAGTCTTCCGGATTTGAGCTGCTCACGGAAACGCGCCTCAGCGGCGCCGCGTTATCGTTCCAGTTCGAGGGGCAATCGGGAGCGCTCGACCACGGGCTCGCCAGCTCGTCGATGTCGACGCAGGTGTCCGCCGTCGCAGAGTGGCACTCGAACGCCGACGAGCCCAGCGTGCTCGACTACAACACCGAGTTCAAGACCGACGATCCGTTCAACCCCGACGACCCTTTTCGTGGCTCTGACCACGATCCGCTGCTGATCGGGCTGCAGCTCGGACAGGCCCAGAGCGTTCCTGCGCTGGGCTCTTGGAGCCCGGTCGCTTTGGGTTGGCTGCTCGCCGCGCTTGGCGCCAGCCTAGTTCGGATTACCGGCCGTCCACGCAAACGCGCCTGAGTCGACCGACTCAACGCACCAATCCGTCCAACATCAGCGGCTCGCTTTGGCTGACTTGCGCCAGATCGATCTGTGCCTTTTGAAGTTTTCCGGAGAGGTCCACGTTGACTGCTTGCCAGCGCGTGTAGGAATCGAGCACCCAGATGCCGCTCTCGCGGGTGCCGTTTCCCGACCAACCGTTGCCGCCAAAGGGGAGGTGGGCCTCGGCGCCCGTGGTCGAGTTGTTGATGCTGGTCATGCCGGCTGAGAGCTCTTCTTTGAAGCGCAGCATGACGCGCGCGTCGCGCGTGTAGACGGCGCTCGAAAGCCCGTAAGGCGTGCCATTGGCGGCAGCCAGCGCTTCATCCGCCCCATCGACTTCGATCAAGTTTACCGTCGGCCCAAAACACTCTTCCTGCGCGATGCGCATATTTAGGCGTACTTTGTCGAAAATGCGCGGCGTGGCGTAGAGTCCGCGCGCGGCGTCCCCTGCAAAATGCGCGGGCTCTTCGCCGACGACGATGCGGCGCCCGTCGAGCAGTGTCTCGGCGCCGTCCTCCATTCCCGTGGCGCGTTGCAAGAGCCAGCGCTCCAAGAAGCGTTCGTTGATCAGGGGACCGTAGTCGGTGCGTTCGTCGAGCGGGTCGCCGATCACGAGGGCCTGCGCACGGCGCGCGAGTTCGGCGCGGACGACGGGCATGACGCGCTTGTCTGCAATGATGTTGCCGGCGCTGGTGCAGCGTTGCCCGGCGGTCCCGAAGGAGGCCCACACGGCGCCCTCGATTGCGAGATCGAGATCCGCGTCCGCCAAGATCACGAGCGGGTTCTTGCCGCCGAGTTCGAGCGAAGGGACTTGGAGCGCCCGTCCGCAGACCTCGCCGATGCGTCGCCCAACCGCCGTCGAGCCGGTGAACGACACCTTATTTACGAGCCCTTGGTCGACTGCTTCAATCAGAAACTCCCCCGCGCCGCCGGCACCGCCTCCGTGCACGACGTTGAGCACGCCGTCCGGCAGGCCGGCACGGCGAAACAGCTCCAGGAAGAGTGTCGCGACGCCTGGAGCGTCGTCCGACGGCTTCCACACGATGGTGTTACCGCACAGCAGGGCGGGGATGATCTTCCACGACGGGACCGCCAACGGGAAGTTCCCAGCGGTGATGACGGCGACGACTCCCAACGGCCGCCGATAAGTGAAAAGCTCCTTGTTGGGGAGCTCGCTCGGGACCGTCTGTCCGTAGAGGCGGCGGCCTTCGCTCTGAAAAAACTCGGCAGTGTCGATTGCTTCCTGCACGCTGCCGCGCGCTTCACGAATGGGCTTGCCGATCTCACGGGCGACGAAGCGCGCCAGCCCCTCCTTGGCGTCGGCGAGCAGGCGAGCGAGACGGCCGAGCACGAGCGCACGTTGCGGTGCGGGCGTGCGCGACCAACGTTCACCAGCGACGCGCGCGGCCTCACACGCGGCACGCACTTCTTCGCGCGAGCTGTCCGGCGAGATCGTGACCACGTCGTCACGATTGGCGGGATTCCTACGCGCAAGGTGGTTTGCACCCGCGGACGACTCACGCCCGCCGATGAAATTGTAAGCGACCAGCGTCTGCGCGAGACCTGCGGTCTGTAGCTTCGTCTGCATGCTGCTTGGTGTCCTCGATGAAGGATAATGTTGAAGCTTACACAAGAACCGGGGTGCGGCGGCTCAGTAAGCCGCGCCGCCCCGTTCGCGGAGGGGAAAAGCTCTTGCAGAAGGCGTGCATCACAGCCGAATGGCGCGTGCGTCCACGCGCGGATCGCCTGCGCAAGCGCTTCGATGGTGTGTGCCAGCGGCGGAAAATTCAGTCGCGTGGTGCGCAACAGAACCCCGCCGAGTGACGATCGCGCGTGCTGTCGGTTGCCGCCGAGAGCGGACCGTGTTGGCGTCGCCCTCGCTTCAATGACGCAGAGCGCCCTCGTCGTTAGCCTGCTCGCCCTCAGTTGCGGCCGAGGCGCGGCACCCGCCGAGCCGCCCAAGCTCGATCGGACCTCGTCGGCCGCGCCCACGGCACTCGCGAACGCTAGCCTGGGGGCTGCCGTTGGGGATGAAGCCAGTCGATCTGCGGCGGCCACCGCTGACGCGACACCCGCGCGCGGTGCGACGGTCATGCAGGTGCATGCGGCGGTGTCACTCGGCGAAACTTCCGAGCAGCGCGTGTCGGCGCCGCGGCGGTGTCCATCGGAGATGGCGTTCATCGAGCGACCAAGCGGTGCCTACTGCATCGATCGCTGGGAGGACTCGCTCGATCGTCGACTCTCGAGCGGTGGCTTCGAGCCCTGGCCGAGCAACGAAGTGGTCGATGGGCGCGAGGCGGAACTCGTCGCGGTCAGCGTGGCGGGGCGTAAACCTCAAGGCTACGTGAGCGGCGTTCAAGCGCAGCGCGCGTGCAATCAGGCGCAGAAGCGTCTCTGCCAAATCGACGAGTGGGTGCGCGCCTGTCGCGGCCCCGAGGCGCAGACTTATCCGTATGGCAACACGCGTCGGCCCGGCGTCTGCAACGATCGCTCGAAGGTCGTGGGCGCGCATCCGGTCGTCGCTTTGTTCGAGCAGTTTGCGCCACCCGGCGCGAGTCGCGCGAAGATGTGGACACCGGAGTGGATGAACGATCCGCGCCTCTTCGAGATGCCACACAGCGTGGAGCCAGCCGGAGCGAACCCAGAGTGCAAGAGCGCGTACGGCGTCTACGACCTCGTTGGCAATCTCCACGAGTGGACGGCCGATCCCGACGGGACCTTCGTGGGCGGCTTCTTCATGGACACTACGCTGAACGGCGAAGGGTGTGGGTATCGCACTCGCGCTCACAATTTCGAGTATCACGACTACTCGACGGGATTTCGCTGCTGCAAGGACGCCGACTCGGAGTAGAAGTGGAGCAGATCGAGAGGGATCCATGAACCCACGTCAGGCCTGCTCACTGTTCGTCCTCGCGCTGTTCGGCTTGTCCACCTCCGTTGCTGGTGCAGAGAAAGCCGAAGTCTCCGTGCGCACTCACGGGCACCGCTTTCATCACGTGGCGTTCGACACGTCTGGGTGCACCGTGAAGTATCGACTCTTCTTCGATGCGCCCGCAGAGGCCTACGCCAATCCGGCGAAGGCCCACTTCCAGTTCAAGGCACGCCTCCGCATGCAGAGCGGCAAGAGCGTGGTGTCGCTGATCTTCGGCAACCACGGCGGCGGCGAGCGCGTGTATGAGCGCGACTACGACACCAGTTCCGAGGGCTGTTGGGCAAAAGAGCCCCAGAAGCTGGCGGGCGTCGATGTCGAAGCTTGCCGCGGGCGCGGCTGCACGCCCGCCGCATTCTCAGAGTAAGCGCCGCCGCGCTCCCGAGTCGCACGCCAGCGAAGCGCGGGCGTCGGCGCATGAACGTCCCGCCACAAAAGCAGAAACCCCGCGCAGAGCGTGACTCGGCGCGGGGTTCCACCCGCCTCAGGGGACGGTTTATGAGAGCTGCGGGCTACTTGGCGAGCTCGATCGCGCGCTCGTCCCAGAACTGCCCGGCCTTCGGCGCGCCGTTGCAGGCACCATCGGACTCACCCGGGCGCTTGAGCCAGAGGAAGGCGTCGATCAGGGGATCGTTGGTTTGCGTAGTGGGCGGGATGCCGAGTTTGCGGCCGGGGGGATTGCACCACTCGACGCCCAGCGGGCCGTTGCCGTTGCGGCTGGTGTCGATCACGAAGTGGGTGCCGCCGAGCTTGGCGCTCACCGCGTGGCCGTAAGGAATCAGCTCTTCGTTCGCGCGATAGTTCGAGGTGTTGATCGCGAAGCCGTTCGCGTCGTCGACGCCGGCGCGCTTGAGGCGATCCGAGATGACGTCCACTTGCTCCCACTTCGAGTGCGCGCCGTCGATGTAGACGATGGTCTTCGGGTTCTGGCGGAGCACCTTGACCGCGTCATGGATCAGGCTGAGGCGCTCTTCCTGCTGCGCCTTGGTGAGGCAGGGCTTGGACGGGTCTTTGGCGTCCGGCTTCTCCAGCAAGCCGAGCGCGTCCGGTTCCAGGACGAACACTGCCGCACGGTCGCCGACGCCAGCCGCGATTTTGCGCACCCAGTGACGGTACATGTCGCCTGTCTTGAGGCCACCGGCAGACTCGTTGCCGCAGTCGCGGCCCGGAACGTTGTAGAGCACGAAGATTGGGAGCGAGTTGTCTTGCGCCGCCAAGTCGACGACGTAGCGCACCTTGCGATAGACGTTGTTGTTCCACTCGCCGAGCCACAGGGCTTGGGGGTACTTCGCAATCTTGTCTTGCAGCAGCTTGGCGTTCTCGGGCTGCGACGACATGAGCGCCTTGGCGCGCAGCGCCGAGAGTGACTCCGGATCGACCCACAGTTTGACGCTGGTGAACGGGTTGCCAGTGGCCTTCGGCGGGGTGGGCGCTTCCGTGAGCGGCGCGTCGTCCGACGGGCCGTTGTCGTTCGGAGGAACGACGCCGACGGTGGCGGGCGCGTTCGCTGGCGGTGCACCGTGCTCGGGGCCGCCGCAAGCGAAGGTCATGGCAAGCGCGAATACCGCGCTGAGCCCACGGAACAACGGGGAGCCTGAGAAGTGGTTATTGTAGGTCATAGCGAGTCTGTGGGGATGCTGAGCGTGCATTCTGGCCATCTCCGATAAGCCCAAATCCGGGCGTTTGCAACTGCCGAAGTCGGTCCGCCGGTGCGGCGCGCTCGCCCTGGCTTCCCGAGGCTCCGGCGCGCTGAGCGAAAAGGCGGGTCGCCTGAGTGAAAAGGCCAGAA
The DNA here is from genome assembly GCA_019695485.1 of Sorangium sp. GTDB lineage: Bacteria > Myxococcota_A > Polyangia > Polyangiales > Polyangiaceae > PMG-095. Next base: position 2,591 of record JAEUAF010000764.1, on the reverse strand, counting down.
CGCTTGAAGATCTCGGGATCTCGCGGGGAGGCAGGCGGGGCTTCAATGCGGGCGGGTGAGCGCCCTCGCAACCCCGACGTGGAGCTCGCTCGGGGCCGTCTCGCGTCCAAGCGCTGCGCTCGCGAACTCGACGCCTAGAGCCGACGCTCGAGCCAGCCCGAGCGGGACAGGGTCTACGGGGATCGTCAACAGGCCGTCCCCGACGTTCACGGCGCGTTCGCACGCGCGTCGGTCGAGTGAGTTTGCGGCGCGACAGGCGAGTGGGCGAACGGCGTGCACGCTGCACGCGCCCTCCGCGTCGAGCAGCGCGCAGGGGATGCGGGCGTGTACGCGCTCACTCCTGGAGAGTCCGCCCACCGTCTCGGCGCGCGCGCGCACCGCGCCTTCGAGCCCCAAAGCGCGCACGACGGGCGCGAGCCGTTCGGCTTCGAGCGGGCTTATCTCGACGCGCAAGTGGCAACACGCGGCGCAGCCCCGCGCGCAGGCGAGCGTGGGCGCGACGACCCCAAGCCGAATGCGTTGCGCCTCGACGTCGCGCTCGGCGAGCCGAGCCAGCGCCGCCGCCCCGTCGAGCACCGCGGCCGTCAGGGCGAGTCGTTCGGGCGCTCCAGTCGCGGGCTCCGCGATCTGTTCGAGCAAGGGCTGAGTCTCTTTGGCGACGCGCGCCGCGAGCTCGAGGAGCGGCGCTTGCGCGGTCCCTGATGCCACGAGTGCGGACAAGGTTGGGTCGTTGGCGAGCAGCGCTTCGAGGCGTTCGAAATCCATTCAGGGCAAGGCGAAGGCGATGGGCGCCGCACCCTGCACCTGGACAGCGTGCCACCCCGCTTCGGGCGGTGGCACCTCGAAAGAGAAAGCGCTCACGTCGGACACCTCCGTGCGAAAGACCTGAACTTTTCCGATTACTTGCCCCGCGCTGTCCAGAACGTCGGCCATTTCCGCGACGCCCGCAGGGGCCGCGGGGTCATTGACGGGAATGCCCCAGCGCGGGCCCTTGGCGTCGACCAGCAGGATGCGCCACGGGTGAACGAGCTCGAGCGGAATCGAGACCGACATGGGTGCGCCGTTCACGGTCGCGACGCGGGTCAGCAGCCCATCGTAGGTATAGTCGCTGATCCACTTGTTGTTGCAGTAACCCATGATGTCGGTTCGATCGGGCGCGATCAACGCCGAGGTTCGGCTGTCCCAGCCGTAAACACCGACGGCGCCGTTCGTGTACGGGTAATTGCCGTCGACACCGCTGATGGTGCCGCCCTGCACACAAGGCGCGTGGTTGCGTCCATGATTGTGGCCGACTTCGTGCGCCATGGTTTGCGCGGACGTCGCATCCGCGAAGGCGAGGCCCAATGCCGCGCGTTGCGCCGCCTGTTGCGTCGAATTGCCGGCCACGACGTAGCCGATGCCCGCTGTGCAGCCGTTCCCGCAATATTGCGCGAGGGTCGTCGTGGGCTTCAGGAATCCATAGTAGTAGATGTCTGAGGCCGGAGCGTCGCTCTGGCGTTTGGCTCGCACTTGGTCGAGCATCGCTGTCCAGTCCGTGGCATCGGGCACCGTCAGCGTGTCGCCGACTGTCATATCGATGCTGGTGATGGGGTACATGGCCATGAACTGCGCTTTGTAGGTGGCGAGCGCGGTCGTGCTGGTATCAGCGACCATCGAATTGGCGCTGAGCGGAATGACCTTGATCTTGACGGTCCCCGTCTCGCGTGCGCCGAGCGCCGCGCCGCCCGTGGCGGGAAAGCGCGGGGTTTGCAGGCTTCCGCTGCCGGTCGCGCACTCCACGATTTCGACCTGGTACTGCGTCGTGCGCGTGATCTTGTCCTTGGGTACGGTAACTTGAAACGTGGATGCGAGTTGGGCTTCTTGCGAAGTGGCAGAGACCGTGACTTTCGCCGAGTACATGTCCACCGCGCCACCGTTGTCGACGAAAACGCGACCCGACAGCGAGCGCGCGCTGAAGCCGCTGCCTACCGTCACGAACAAGCGGAACACGGCGTCCTTGCCGGCGACGACGTCGGTGTTGCGGCTCGCCACCGCCACTTCGGCGCCGTTCTGCATGATCGGCACTTTGACGGTTTGATAGACTGCAATCTGGCTGAGCGTGAGGTTTTGCGCGAGCCCTTGGCAGCCGTCCGCGGCCGGTCCGCCGCTGCCGGTCGTGCAGGTTCCAGCCACGCAGGCTTGCCCGAGCGTGCACTTGGTGCCGCACGCGCCGCAGTTTTGGGCGTCCGTCTTGGTGTCGGAGCAGGTTGTGTCGTTGCAGAAGGTTTGCCCGCTTGCACACTGGCAGCTGCTCGCTTGGCAGGTGCGCCCGCCGCTGCAGCTGGTCCCGCACGCGCCGCAATTGGCGGCGTCCGAGGTCAAATCGACGCAACCCGAGCTGCACGCGCTCTTGCCCGTGGCACACGCGCAGGCGCCATTGGTGCACGTAAGCCCTGACTGGCACGGCTGATTACAGCCGCCGCAATGACTTGCATTGGTCTTGGTGTCGACGCAGCTGCCGCCACAAGACGTTTGACCCGACGCGCAGCCGCTTCCGGCTCCGGCTCCGCCACCAAGGCCCGCGGCGCCCGCCGAGCTCTGGCCGGCGCTGC
>JAEUAF010000743.1 GCA_019695485.1 Sorangium sp. | reverse complement strand
ACCGCGCCGCGCGCAATCAGCGCGGAGACCGGCCCACCCATTCTGCTTCCCAAGCTGAACGTGAGCGGGGACGTCTCGGGCGGGGCGGCCGGTGCCGATGCGATCGGCGGCCGGGACTCTGCCGAGTCTGCCAGCGGGGCTGGCGGAAATGCAGCTTCGGCGGGTGCCAGCCCTTCTTCCCAGGCGGGCGCCGGGGGCGCGATCGACGATCAACCTGAGGCGAAGGTCCAGGTGCGGGTGTTCAATGTCGACGACATCGCAAGCCTCTATTTGAACGGTAACCTCATCCTGTCCGAGACCTACTTGCAGGACTCGGGCTTGGTCGATATCACGACGCTGCTCCTGCCCGGAGACAATACCGTACGAATGGTCGAAACGAATCTGCTGGGGGGTTGGACATATGGCTTCGAGGTCAGCGTCGGCGGCACGCCGGTCTTCCGGTCCGAGTGCGGGACCGCGAGCATCCTCGGCTGTGAGAACAATGATGGGAAGCTCGGCGTGGTGTACGATCAATCGTTCGCGCTTCGAGCGCCCTGACTCTGCGCCCCAAACGGGGAGAAGCGCCTAGCTCGGCTTGAACTCGAGCTTGTAGTGATTGGGGAACGGACCTTCGTAGTCGATGCGCGCCCAGCCACCCATCGATACCCGTAGGTTTTCGAGCAAGAGCAGGCGCCGCACCGCGCGCGGCACGACCAGCAAATTGAGCGGCTCGCCGAAACAGCGGTGCTGCCCGTAGCCGAAGTGCACGTAGTTCTCGCGAGGGCGACCGAGGCGAAATTCATGGGCGTGCTCGAAAACGCTGTCGTCGAACATGGCGGACAGCGTGACGGCGTAGACGCGCGTACCAGGCAAAATCTTGGTTTCGCGCTCGGTGCCGGCGGCCAGCGTGGCTCCGTTCCGGCAGTGGCGCACCAAGATTGGGTTATGCGGATTGAAGCGCAGCGCCTCCCAAACGTATTCGGCGACCAGCGCGTCGTTGCCTTCTCGCGCCGCTTGCTCGGCCCCGTGCAGGGCCTCCGGATGGCGCAGCAGCTGATCGAGCGCAAAGCAGATGGCTTTTGACTGCGTGTCGACGGCGCCGACGATCACGCCGCCGATATTGCGCCGCACGCCGTCATCGTCGATCCCACTCGCGGCTTGCGCTCGTACCAAACGGCTCACGAAGTCGTCACTGCTGAGCTTGTCCTCGCCGAGCTCGCGCTTTCTGCGCGTGATGAGCCCACTCAAGTAGGGACTGAGCTCCCGGCTCGATTTCTCGGCGGCCTGCGTCACGTCCTCGTTGTTGGTGAAGTTCAGGAAAATTTCCCAGAAGATGCTGCGCATCCAGCGCGCGAGCGTCGGCTCGTCCGGGCCCGGCGTGCCGAAATATTCGCTGACTACGCGCAGCGGGATGCGATGCGAATATTCACCCACGACGTCGATGCGCCCACTCGCCCGCACTCGACTCACGAGGTCTTCAGCCGTGTCGTCGACGAGCTTCTCGATGCGCGGGAAGTCGTCGCGACGCACGGCGGCACGAATGAATTGGGCTTCGCGCTGGTACTGCTCGGTGTTCTCCATCCCCAAGATGAAGTCCCCCGTCGTACGCAACATCTTCTGTTGGTAGATCTCGGTGACGCCGAAATCCTTGTCGTTCCGCAGCACCTCGAGCACGTCCGCGTGGCGGGTGACGAGGGCATTGTGTCCGAGCACCAGAATCGGGGAGTGCCGGCGCAGTCCGGCCGAGACCGTGCGCAGCACGTCTGGCGACGCCAGCCACTGGCCAAGCTTTGCTTCGATGTCGGTGAGAATTGACATGGTTTTCGCCTTTCCGATGACTTCGAGAACCCTGCTCAGGGTGTACACGCCACGGGCGGAGATGCGTGCTGACCGGGGCAATCGTCGAGCGCTAACAGGAACGCGACCAAGGCGCTGATGCGCTCACCACCTGGCACGTCGTCGATGTAGAAGTCGTGCCCAACGCCCTCCACGCCAACCTGATTGATGGTGAAGGTCTCGTTGAGGCCTGGCACGGGGAACGCCTTGTCGTTCTGGTTCGCCGTGAGCACCTTGGCGCGCTCGGACTTGAGCAGCAGCGCCTGCAGCGACAAGGCCGCGTCCGAGCGCAGCCAGGGCGCCTGATTCGTCTCGCGGTAGTAGAGTGCTCGCGCGACGCCGTAGAGCTTGTCCTGTCGAGAAAGCAGCGCGCGCAAGTCGTCGCCAGCAGGTGGTCCAGCAGGATCGAGGCTCACACCCACGCCGCCATCGTGAAGGTACGGCGCGCTGCCCCACAGGTAGCGCAACGTCAATGTCTTGTAGCCGGCCTTGCGTTCGCCGAAGAGACCACCGAAAAATCCCGTTCCAACGGCCTCGCCCGTCTTGGGATCGTAGGCGGGAGCGATCAGCGTTTGAAGCGGTGCCGTCGCCGCCGCGCGCTGATTATTGGTGCCAAGTTCTTGGTAGCCTCTGATGATGTTGTCAGTGAGCAGAGGACCGCGGTGGCAATTGGCGCAGCCTGCCTCCTTGAACACCCGGTAGCCAGGCTCGACCAGCGCGGCGGCCTTCGCGAGCAACGTGCTCTTGTTGGTCGGCGGCTTGAGCCAGTTCAACATCACCGACACCGCCTCGGTCGCGAGTTCGTCGCGCTCGACCGGATTATTGGCAATTTCGGGGTAGTCCCTCAAGAATGCTTGGATCGCGGGCTCAGCGAGCACGGCCTTGGGCGTCTTCACGCGGATCCCGAGCATGCCGACTAGCAAATTCCGATACTCGGCATCGCCGCCGTATTCCTTGGCAGTGCGCCGACGCCCGGCGTTCGCCGGGTGGTTGTACACGGCTTCAGGGATCACGTTGGGCAGGCCACGCATCACGACCACGGAGTCCGGGTCGAGCAGGCCCGGCACGCCGTCCGAAGTTCCGAGCACATCGGCGGTGAGTGCGTCGAGCTTGGCGCGCCCTGCCTCCGGGCTGTTGGCGCGCGTGACTGCGGGTGAATAGTAGAGCAGCACGTCGGCCAGCTCGGCGGCGGTGAAATCGGCATAGACACTCTGCTCCTGCCAAAAGAGCAGCTTCTGAGTACCGCCGGCACGATCTGCCGAGAGGCCGATGAGCCCGGTGAATTCGAGCGCCCCCGTCCACACGTTGTTGTTGCGGTCGCTGGCGTTGATGAGCACGCCGTCCACGTTGTACGGCCAGTTCATGTGCGTATAGAGCACCGGGAACTGGTTCGGGTTGTGGATGGCGTCAGGTGTGTCGTCGGCCCAGCCGCGCGGCTCTGCGAGCATGCCAATCGCCACAGAGCGCATCACGGCCTCCGGCGCGCTGCGATAGTTGGCCTTGACCCAGCGCGTCCAATCGCGCGCGGCCTTCGCCGAGTTCGGCCCCACCGGCCCCGACTGCACGGTAAAGCCGAGCAGCGGATTCGCCGACAGCGAGAACAGCCACCCGAAGTGGATATCTTGATTGCCGATCGCCCAGGCATCTTCGGGGCGGTACTTGCTGCCCGGAGTCGGGTGATCGAGCCAGGCCGATTTCAGATCCGCTTTGCCGTCCCAATCGACGTCGAGCGAGAAATGGCAGACGGCGCAGGTGAGCCCCAAGCGCACTTTCGTGTTGGGACCGGTGGCGCCGAAATCCGCCAAGTTGATGAGCTCGGGCCGCGACTGTTCCGGCGCCGGCGCTGGGACCGGGACGACGCCGATCGGCAACGGAGAGCCCGCCTCGACGTCGAACCCCGTGTGCAGCGCCTCCGGCACCGGGATGGTCCCGAACAGCTTCGTGCCCTTCGGAAAGCGCACCACCAGATCCGACGTGTAGCCGTTGCCGTCGGGGCCGCCGTTGCCCTGGAACAGGTTGCCGCGCACGCCGTCGAGATCGTCAATGGCGGTCATCACGTAAGGCAAGACGCGCGCTTTGCGGGTGCAGCCGGGCGCGCAGCCCTCGCAGGGCACCTCGACCTCGCCGTCCAGCAAACCCGCGACGTCGGTCATGGTGTGCTCGTTGCCGAAGGTCAGCGTGCGAAACCAATCGGCGCCCCAACGCACGACCTTGGCGTAGTCGGCGTCATTCTTCAGCGGTGTGTGGCCCAACATGCGCGTCGGTAGCGGCGCCGAGGTCTTCAACACGTCGAAGGCGCCCCAATCGTGGGCCGTGGCTGGGCTGCAAGCACCGAGCGCCGCCGCCACCGCGAGGCAGCCGAACAGACCGAGCTCGGTCGCCGCTGAAATTCGAGTCATCCTACGCATTCCTTCCCTGTCCGCATTGCTCGGCCGCGCACCGTGGGAGCACACGACCTTCAGTCTCTCTTCTCAATACCGCTTGGCCGTCGGGGACGCGATAGTAACAATCATGCCGCGCACGAAGTCAGGGCGGCCCCGGAGAGGCGTAAACAGGCTCCGCGTCATCCGTTGGCCTCCCGAGGACGCCTCGAGATGTGCAATCGATCGGTGAAGCGCCCGTCGAACGTGCCTCGCGTGTTCAGCCGATCATACACCGCGCGAAAGCGGGGCCAGGAGTCGGGGTAGAGCGCGGCGACGGCGGCCTCGCTCTCCAGCACGTCGAGATCGAGCCCCCAATGTGGGCGAGCCGCAAACTCGTCGATGAATGCCCGCTCGTAGGTCAAAAGGAGCTTCTTGGCGGAAGTTGCCCCCACCAACATCGGAATCTCCAGCATGGTCGTTTTGCGCCCGTATTGGGGAGCAATCAATGCGGCTGCTGGGGCCACGAAACGCAACGACACGGGAGAGGTATGCACGATGCCCTGACGCCTGAGCTCGTCGGCGATCTGAAACAAGCGCTCGGTCGCTGCCACGGTGCTCGCGAGATCGAAGGCGAGCTCGGTCGCGAAGGCAACCGCTTCGTTCAGTGCGCCCAAGTTGAACACCTTGTAACTCAGATTCACATAGCTCGCATCGGGCATCTGTTGCATCGCCTGCTCGTGCAGTCCGGGCACGAGCTCGGGGTGGCGATTGACGATTTCCGTCACCGGGCGCCCGGCAAGGTGAATGATGAGCCCGAGCACGCCGCCGAGCGCATCCGGCACGCCGCCGCGCAGGCGGTCGTCAGCCGTGAGCTTCGGCTCGCAGTCCATGCGGAAGCGCTCGGTAACGACGCAGGTGTGGTCGACGCCCGCTGGCGTCGCGTGAGAATACGGCGCGACCAACACGTCGAAGTGCTCTGGATCGGGGCCGGCGTCGCGCAGCTTGCTGCCGCTCAGCAGGCGTTCGAGCGCGCCCCCGCTCCGTCGCAACGCGTTCCAGGTCGTGAGCGTCCTCACCTCGCGCAGCCAGAACTTCGGCACCACGCGCAGGGTGACGGCGTAGACGACGCCCAGGCAGCCGAGGCTCACCGTGGCCGCGTTGAAGGTGTCGTCGTCCTGGACCAGCTCGAGCGGAAGACCCGCGTCTTCTTCGACCGATTTCACGAAGTGCGCCGAATCACTGATGCCATCGGCAGGCTCGATCTGAAGCACGCGGCCGCCAGTGGTCACGAGCTCGAGCGCCACAATCTGCGATGCGATCGGCCCGAAAGCGAGCCCCGTTCCGTGCGTGCCGGTGATGGCTGCGCCCACGATGGTCTGGGCGTCGTACCCGCCGAGATTGGTGAGCGCGAGCCCCATTTGATCGAGCGCTTGATTGAGCTCGCGGATGGTGATGCCGCTCTCGACGCGCACCAAGTGCGGGTCCGCTTGATACTCGAGCTTCAAGCGTCGGCGGTCGAGAGACAGCACGCGGTTGAGCTTCTTGGGGCTGATGATCACGTCGGACGTGACCGCCACGTCCGAGTGTGAATGGCCCGATCCAGTCATACGCACGCGCAGGGCATCGGCCTCCGCGTTCTGAATCAGACCCACCAGATCTCCGACGCTGCTCGCACTCGCGTAAATCCGTGGAGAGACACGCATGGTCCCCGAGACGTTCGTGAATGCGCGCGGATCGGAAGCACACGCGGGAACCATCAAGCTTGTCAGGGCAACGGCGGCCCCAAGCGCATCGCGACGACGAATCCTGTCCTCCATCCAACGCTCCTGGACTCGAACTCGGGACGATCCTCCGCCAACCCGCGCACGGTCAAGCTGCGCAGCTCACCCGGCCGGCCATCCTTGGCTCGGCAAGCTAGCGCGGTGCGCGGTTCACTCCAGTAGGTGTCCGTATCGGTTCAAGAATCTTTTTTTGATTCATCGTGAGGGCGCAACATCACTGTTGAACGGGTTCGCCCTTTAGGTCTCTGCGCCCTCACCCTCTACGTCTTCCAATGCGCTCGGACGACGTAGACAGCTAGTAGGGCGCCTCAACCGTCAGTCCTAGATTGGCGGTTGAGCTTTTTTGTCCCCGTTCTTGTGCAGCTGATTTTGGCACCGGCCCGATAGCCTAAGATCAGATGCTTGACCCGTGAGGCGGCAGCCAGGTCTCTTTAGAGGCAGTGCGTCCCTCCCTAGTTTCCCTGCCGAAACCGGCCATCTCGCGCTTCCCGCACGAGCGGCTGGGGGACGCTGAGCTCGTGCAAGCGGTGGTTCAGGGGGACAACGACGCCGTCGCCGTGGTGTGGGACCGCTATTCGCCGCTAGTGCGCAGCGTCCTACGCGCGAACCTGGGTTTCGACGCAGCAACCGAGGACCTGCTGCAAGAGGTCTTCATTATCTTCCTGCGAAACGCGGCCGAAATCCGTAGCGGGAGCGCCCTGAAGGGCTTCTTGGCGACGGTCGCGGTGCGGGTGGTGCTGGTCGAGCTTCGGCGACGCCGAGTCCGGCGCTGGGTCACGCTAACCCCAACAGGTGAGGTTCCCGAGGCCACGATAGGGCCCGAAGACGCGGAGGGCGCCGCGGCGCTCCGGGGCCTCTACCGCATGCTCGATCGGATGCCGCCGAGGCGGCGGGTTGCATTCGTGCTGCGGCAGATCGAAGGCTTTGAGCTGTCCGAAGTTGCGCGCACCATGAAGATCTCGGAGTCGACGGCGAAACGCGAAGTCCAGAAGGCGAGGGCTACGATCTTTGCGCGTGCAGAGCGCAGCGAGCCCGTGCTCTGGCAGTATTTGCAAAGCTTTTCGGGAGGGGAACATGCGTGACGCTTTGGACAACCTCGGCGCGCGCGCGCACGAGACGGCGGCGCTGCCCGTGCCACCGGATGTGCACGCGCTTGGTCGGCAGCGCTTGCTTTCGCAGGCCGTCAAGCTGCGCGCTGCACGTCCAAGTTGGCGGCGTCCGGTGCTGGTATCGGCGCTAGCGGCGGCAGCGATTGT
>JAEUAF010000254.1 GCA_019695485.1 Sorangium sp. | reverse complement strand
CGCATCGAGCCCCGTGGCCGCGCAGAATGCCCCGCCGGCGGCGCGTTTGCCCCAACCCCGTATCGCAGCGCCGCGCGCTCCCGCCGCCAAGGCCAAGCCAGCGGAGAAGCCCGCGGGAAAGCCAGCCGGCAAATCCACCGCCTCGCCGGACTTCGGATACTAGTAGTCGCGTTACCGCCAGCGATCTAGGGGCGAGGGGAGACGGCCGTCCCCGCCGACGCGTCCGCCCCGGGGCGAGTCGGCGACGGCGTCTAGAGTTTTTCTTGAGCCGTCGAGAAAAAGCGAAACTCGCTTGCACGCTGTGCCGAGTTTCCGAGCGGAGCGCGACTCTGCGCTGTGTTCGGAAGGCGCTCGGACTTGTCCCGGGACAAATGTCGGAATCGTGAAGGCGAGTGACGTTGCGGGATCATGGATATGCGCGAGGCTCGGTCGATTCAAACTTTGCTCGTGAGGGCAGGGTCGCGCGCGACTGCGAGATCCCGATATGAGAGTTTCTCCACCGCACGGCGCATGACGGAAGCCACGTTTCACTGGTCACACCACGTCGCAAGATATCGATAAACCGCTTGAAAAACGTGGCGTTTCTGCCGAGCAAGTTTGTCGCTCGAATATCTCGCGAGCGTCGCCTGCTCGTTGCGAGAGGCCGTCAAAGAGTGAGAAGCAACGGCGATTCACGCCGTCGTGACTGTGCTGCGGTGTAACGCTGTGTAGGCCCATCGAGTGAGTCATTGCTGACCGAACGAATTTCCTACGGATGACAATTACGCAGCACTCGCTTTTCCAGTATTGACTCGGACCGCGATCGGAAAGATTGTGAAGGCGCGGTTTGAGAACCGGCTCTTCGAATCCCTGCTTGCGTTAGGCATCTCGGGTCACAAGAGAAGGAGGCGCTCGAGATGAAAATCGGGCGTAGGGACTGATGAACGAGAAGACCGAAAGCATCGGCTCGATAGTCGTGCTCGAAGAGGGCGCGGAGTTTCCCAAGTGGGTCGCGGAGTACCAGCGGCACGCGACGAACTCCGTGGTGGTTGCGTACGCCCCGGGCGAGTCGATTCTCGAGTTCGAAGCCCGTGTCGTCCGGCGTCTCTCCGAGATCACGGGTGAGCTTCGTGCTGCCATCGTCGCGTGCGGCGCGCGCAGCGACCCGGCGCAACTCGCGATGCGTGAGCGTCTTGGGCGCACGCTGCTGAACGCGATGGCGCCGGATCGCGGTGGTGAGCTCTTGCTCGCCGCGTCGGTCGACACCACTGACGACACCAAGCACGCGATCTTCGAACTGGCCGGCACGCTCTGTGAGGATCTTCATCACTCGCAGCGGGTCGTGCGCGTGCGCTTCTCGAGCGGTCGCCCCGAGAGCGGCATCATGCCGAGCATCGGGGCGCCCCAGTCCTTCGAGCATCCAGCGTACCGTGCCGTCGTGGCCTCGCGGGGCTGACTCGTAGAGTGTGAGGGGGAGGCGTAAGGCCTGCAGCTCCGGCGCGCTCGCTCCGCGTGTCTAGTGGGCACGATGAAGAACTCCTCGCCTGCGTGGGAGGCTGATCCCTTTGCGGCTAGCCAAGAGGCAACGCGTGTTGCGTCCATGGCGCTAATGGCGCGAAATGGAGGCTTTTTATAAGTCCTGCGCGTTCGACCAGGCTGAGATCTGCTCGGTGGGGAGCGGTTCACGGCCGCTTCCGACGCCAGCCGCGGGCTGGCCGTATTCTGGCTGAAGCCCGTCCGTCCAGAAAATTCGCGGTTTTCCCGGGCATACGTATACAGTCTGTATACTGAATTGCGGCGGATGGGCTTGAGCGGGCTGCCGTGCCCGGTCAGACTGAGCGTCGATGGCAGCGCGCAAACAGCCCAGACCCACCAGGGACGTTGGCGTTCGCGTCTACGACTTTCTGGACTACCGGGCCTACCTCCGCGCCTACTACGAGGCAGCCAAACGTTCGCGGCCGAGCTTTTCATTTCGGCTGTTCTCGAAGCTCGCGGGGCTGCGTTCGCCGAACTTCCTGAAGCTCGTGATGGACGGTGAGCGAAACCTGGGACCTGAGTCGATCGAGCGCTTCGCAGACGCGCTCGGGCTTGGAGCTCCGGAGGCCGAGTTCTTCGGCGACCTGGTCGCCTTCAGCCAAGCGGAGACCATTGCCGACAAGAACCGCGCGTTCGAGCGTATCGCAGCGTCGCGTCGCTTTCGGCAGGCGCGGCGTATCGACGGCGAACTCTTTCTGTATCTGTCGCATTGGTACAATCCGGCGATTCGCGAACTTGCCGCGCGCGACGACTTTCAAGAAGACCCGCGCTGGATCGCTGGGCAGCTGCTGCCGCGCATCACGCCTTCCGAGGCGGCGGAGGCCATGAAGCTGCTGCTCTCGCTGGGCCTACTAGTGCGCGACGACGCTAGCGGCCGCGTGCTGCGCGGCGAGCCGACGCTGACCACGGAACACGAGGTGCGCTCGCTGGGCGCGGCCGCGTTTCACCGGCAGATGTTGGAACGGGCGGCGCAGTCGATTGACGTCGTGCCCCGCGAACAGCGCGACTTGTGCGCGCTCACGGTGTGCGTCAGCGCGGAGACGGCGGCCGTCGTCAAACAGCGCATTCACGAGTTTCGTGAGGCTCTCACCGAGCTCTGCGATTCGGACGCCCATGGCCGAGTCGTCTACCAATTGAACGTCCAGTGGTTCCCGCTGTCGCTGTCCAAGGAGGATGGCAAATCATGAAGTTTTCATTCCGGCTTGGCGTCGCTTGCGTGTGCGTGGCGTCGGCGTGTGGTTCGGGCGGCACGAGCTCCACGGGCGTTGGCAATCCACGCTTCATGACGCTCACGCTGATCGCGGACGACGAGAGCGATGACGCTAGCTTGGCTGGCGGCTCAGCGGGCTCTGCAGGCTCTGCAGGCTCTGCAGGTGAACAGGGCCTCGGCGGTTCGCTGAACGCAGCCGGAACCGGCAATACTGACGACGCTGTCCCGGCGGGCGGCGTTGGCGCCGGGGGCCAGCCGGACGCTTCGAGCGCGGGCGCTGCGGGGGCCGCAAGCGACGCCGAGCAGCCGCCGCTTGCGCGCGGATCGGTGCGACACGCGCTACTCGCGCTTGGGGAGTTGCGCTTCCTGCCGTGCGCTGCGAGCGAGGCGTCCACTGTGGTCGCTGGGCCGTTCATCCTTGATCTCGTCGCCGGCACCACCACGCCGAAGATCCCTGCGATTCCCGAGGTTCCAGGCGGGTTCTGCGGCATCAATGCGCCGCTCGCGCCAGCGAATCGCCCGGCGACGCTTTCGGGCCGTTCCCTGTTCTTCGACGGCGTGCGCGCGGACGGCACGTTCTTTTTGCTCTACGCGAACATGCAGGCAACGCTCAAGTTGCGTGCGCGACCGGGCCTGATGTGGCCTTCCGCCGACGCGCTCGAACTCTTGTGGGCATTCCGACCGCGGCGCTGGCTGAGCCCCGCGGAAGTCGACGCCGCCGATAGCGAGTTCTTCAACGGCGAACGCGCGGTGGTCATCGACTTGGATCGCCATCCGCTCCTCTACGCGCGTGTGCGCGCTCGCCTGGCGGGGCGCAGCACGCTCTATCCCGATCTCAATCAGAACGGTGTGCTCGATCCCGAGGAGCGGCTCATCGTGCTCGGTGACGGTCTCGAAAATACGGACTGAGCTCTCGAGCCTGGTCTGATGGGCTCGCGCGCAGCGTGAGCTGTCGGTCATAGCGGCGCTGTGCTCGCTGCGCGCGCACGCCCGAACTCATGGCGAAGCTCAAGGGAATTTTGTGTTGGTGCCTGATCAGTTGTCACTAAAGAAGAGGAAAAACATCATGAAAATACATCGATTTACCTGCGCGCTTGCGGTGCTGGCTGGTGTCTCGTCGAGTGGTTGTGGGTCGAAGCCCGACGCTAGCGACGATCTCGACGGCGCGCCGGAACAGGCCGCGTTTGCGCTCAGCGTGAGCGACGACGCGGCGAGTGAAGGCTCGGCGACGGCGAGCGACGCGATTGATCCGGCTACTGCGGAAGTGACGTCAGCGCTCGATGCCGTGCAGCAGGCCATCGACGCCAATGTGGCCCCAGAGCTCGCGAATGCTCGCGAGGCCGTGCGCGATCTCAATCAAGCGCTGCGTCACTTCATGGAGCCCATCGTGGCGTTGGTGCGCGACACGGAGCCCAGCGCCGTGGTGGGCGCAGTCAAGACGTGGGGTCCGGTGACTCGCGGCGCGACCGAGTTTCAGTTCATCCTGCGTCACGGCGGCCAGCATCACTTCGGTTGGGTGCTAGAGGCGCGCCCCGCAGGTTCGAGCGAGGCGTATCTCAAGGTGGCGGCCGGTGGAATCACGGTCGGCTATGCGAAACGCCGCGGCGTCGGCACGTTGGGGCTCGATCTCGACGCACTGGCCAGCGTCGATCCAACGATCGTTGCTCGCGGCGCGCTGCTGGCGCGCTTCGCGCATGGCAAGGCCGGCAGTATCGTGGGCTATCGGCTCCGCGACTTTACTGCGGATCCCCAATTGCACGCACCGGTCAGCGCCCTCGTGCAAGGCGTACACATCGCGGGAGGCTACAATCGTTTGCGTCTGGCCTACCGAGGCAACATCGCGGAAACGGCGACAGCAGCGCCCGAACTCGTGCTCTCTCGCGCGCGCTTCAAGCGCGGGGTCGGTGGGCGCGCCGATCTGTTGGTGAGCGGGGGTGACGTGCCCGACGGCCGGATTTGGATTGTTAGCGAATGCTGGAACGCTGACCTCGGCGCGGGTTTTCGCGTGGTTCGCGATTGTCCAGGCGACGGGATTGGCGGCGAGCGTTGCAGCATCGTAGCGACCAGCGGCGATGCGTCGGCGTGCGCGGAGTTGGTGGCGGCGCCCGAGTTTGCGCCGAGCGATCCTGAGGCGGCGATGTCGGATCCGTCGAGCCCCGAAGGCGACGTGACGCCGCCCGAGACCATGCCCGACGGCACCCCGCCTAGCCCGTGAGGCGCCGTTTCAACGCGGAATGAAGCGCACGTCGTCGAGCCAAACGTCGTAAGGCGTGTCTTCGGCTCGGACCATGAAGGCCAGGCTATTTAGGCGGCTCGGATCGAGCGGTGCTTTGCCGAAGCCGCGTTGGCGCACTTCGGCCCAACGCACTTCGAAGCTTGCCCACTCGCTTCCGAGCTCGACCTTCTTGACGTGCGGATTGTAACAGTCGCTCTCGCACGTGCCGCCCTCTTTGAGCGGAATCACGCCTACTTCGCGAGGAGAGACGTAGATGCGGCCTGGGCCGCGCGCCTGAAAGGCGATGCCCGCGTATTTGGCGGCGTCGTAGCACGACGGTCGGAAGGTAAACTCCACCGTCGCCCCCCAGTCGACAAGCTGCCCGCCCTTGACGTGAAGCGCGAGCCGATTCGTCGCGCTGTGCCCGGGGCGCGGCACGGGCAGCAGTGCCGGCGCGCTGAGCGGCTCGTCGATCTCGCGCGCCCAGCGCCAGAAGCCGACGCGCTGCTCGTTGCTCGTGATCGCATCGTCGCCGTCATCGAAGTCGTCAATCAGGGGCGCCGTCCCGCTCGCGACCCCGCGCCCGGCACACACGTCATTCGCAGCGGCAGCCGTGTTCTGTCCTGGCGCCGTGCTGCCTTCTGGAGACGTGCCCGCCCTGCGGGCGGTCGGGGGCGTGGCGGCCGATTCGCCGCCGGTCGCGCGTGAGCGCTCGGCGGCAATCGAGGGCATCCCGGTCTGGGATTTCAGCACCAATGCCAGCAGCGCTGCCGCAGCCGCCCCCAAAGCGAATGCGAATGCCGACCTCGGCACGCCACGCGCTTCCGGCGCGGCACGGCTTGGCTCCTCCGGCGCAGGCAAGGGGAGCCGTGCCGCATCGACGCGCTTGCGATAGGCGACGTGACCCAAGACGCGCTCATCGAGCCCGCTCGGTGCCCGCTCGTGCTGCGCAGCGCTGCGCAGCGACTCGAAGAGCTGCTCGTCGTCGTCGTCCGCGGTCATGCGCGCCTCATCGGTTTCGCGCGGTAACGACGCACCGCCCCGGCCACAGACTCCCGCGCCCGACGCAGGCGAGACGCCACGCTGCCTTCGGGCAGGTTGAGGGAGCGCGCCACTTCCGTGCGCGTCATCTCCTCGAGTTCGGCCAGAATGAAGACGGCCCGATCGGTGGCGTCGAGTGACTCAAGCGCCGTGTCGAGCAGCGACTTCGCACGGCGCAAGTCGAGCGCTTCGTCTGGCGAGAGGCACTCGGTCGTGTAGTCCTCCTCGTCGAGCGCGCCGTCGACGGAGCGCTGCCACTTGCTGAAGCGACGGTCCGCGGCGATGCGCAACGCGGTCGCGATCAAGAAGGCGCGCTCCGCGCGCTCCGGGACCGTATCCAGGCGCCGGGCCAGAACCCAGAAGGCGTCCTGGGTGGCATCCTCGGCGTCCGCTGGCCTGAGACCCGAGCGGCGTAGAATGCGCCAAACGAGCTCCATGTGCCGAGCTACGGCGCCGCGCAAGCGCAGATCTGCCGCAGCAGAGGGCCCGGGCCAGTCACTCGGCTCGGCAACTGCCGGCGCAAGCACGAGCCCGTGAACGCGACCTTCCACGCATGCCCAATGGATCCAATTCTGGTTTCCGATCACCAAAACAGCGCCGGCCATTCTTTTTGTAGGAGCGTGAGAAATCCGGATCCGAAAGCTCATCCCGATCCATCTCGGGGCATGATCAACGCGTCATTTGGGGGTTTGCTTTCATCTTCTCGCTTGTGCCGCCCTGGGCTCAGTGGATTCGCGCTCGTCACAGGGCTTTTGGCCGGCTGCTCGTCAGCGACGCCCGGACCCGCAGTGCCAGGCCAGGCTTCGCCAGCGGCCGCAGCCGCTGTTTCTGGCGCTGGCAGCGCCCCTGGTGCGGCCGCGCCCGGCGTTTCCGCCGACTGCAAAGCCTGGTCGACGCTGAACGAAGGCGCCTATCGATACAACAACAACCAATGGGGCCACGACAAAGCGAAAGGAAAATCAGAGCAATGCCTGCTTTCTCGCCAGGTCGACGGGCGCACCGAGCGCGGCTGGTCCTGGAGCTGGCCTGGTTTCGATCCGAGCGTTTTCGCGTATCCGGAGATCGAATTCGGGTGGAAGCCTTGGTCCGGCGGGCCGTCGACGGACGCGCGTTTTCCGCTGCGCGTCTCTGACGTGCACAAGCTTGCGCTCCACTACGCAGTCGAAACCCAAGCCAGCGGTAGTTTCGACTTGGCTCCTGAGATCTGGTTGACGAAATCCGGCGAGGCAACGACGGCGCCGAATCCGAAACTCATCACGACCGAGGTCATGTTCTGGATGGACTATGCGGAAGGGGCGCGGCCGGCGGGACAGGTCATCGAGACACCGACGTTCGACGGCGTCACCTACGAGCTTTGGAAAGAGGACAACATCGGCAAAGATGCGAACGGCCAGGGTTGGATGCTGTTGTCGTTCAAGAGCCCGACTGTTCAACGCCAAGGCACGATCAGCATCGATACGCTGCTCCGACACTTGGTCGAGAAGAAGCTCGTCGATCCGAGCGAGTACGTCGCCAGTGTCGAGTTCGGAAACGAAGTGATGGGTGGAACGGGCACCACCTGGGTCAAGCGCTTCGACCTGGAAGTGTCGCCGTAAGGGCGCAGGTGCGGGCAGTAACGGGGGTGCTGCCTTCGAACACTCGGGGCTGCCGCGCGCGTTTCCCTTCCCGGGAGCGCGGCTTGACACGTCGCGTCACGAGACTCTAAAAGCATCTCGATGCGATTGGGCTCCGGGCAGCGCGCTGCCTTCGTTTCCATGGTGGCCTTCGCGCTCACTCTGCTGGGCGTCGGCTGTCGCCCTGGCGTGGGTGGGCGCTGCGAAAAAGGCGAGGCGCGCTGCCTCGACGCCGCACGCGCGCTGATCTACGAAAACTCGGCCGTGATCGAGGTGCCGTGTCGGGGCCCCAAGGGTTGCATCGCGAGCGACACGGCGACGGCTTGCGATATCGCGCGCAGCAAGGTCGGCGATCGCTGTTCGCGCGATGAGGAAGGCAGCGCGACCTGCGCGGACGCGCACACGCTACTCGCCTGCCACGGCGGGAACTTCGTGGCGGGTCCGTGTCGCGGTCCGCGTGGCTGCACGATGGAGGGCGATCGCGCGGTTTGCGACACGACCGTGGGGGCACCTGGCGAGTCCTGCCGCGAAGACGGCAAGAAAGCCTGCTCGTCCGAGGGAGCCAGTGTGCTCGTGTGCAAGGGCAAGGTGCTTGCCCCGCTGTTCACCTGCCGAGGGCCGCGCGGTTGCAGCGCGGCGCCTGGCAAGCTCGACTGCGATATGAGCGTTGCCATGCTCGGTGACGCCTGCGATCCGAGGCTCGAAGGTCACATCGCCTGCGCTGCCGACGGCGCCGGCACGCTGATCTGCAAAGGCGGCCATTTCGTGCACGACGAGACGTGTAAGCCCAAGACGAGCTGTGTCACTGAGGGTAACGAAACGCGCTGCTCGCCCAAGAAGTGAGCCTAGCGGCGTCGCCCGCTACAGCTTGAGGCACACCTTCCCGAAGTGTTGACCTGAAGCCAGCCGTTCAAAGGCTTGCTCGGCGCGTTCGAGCTCGAATACCGAGTCGATCACGGGATGGAGCTCGGCCTTTGCGCAGGCAGACATCAGCCCCTGGAAGCTCTCGGCATGTCCCACGAATACCCCCTGCACGCGCACGTTTCGCATCACAATCGGCAGCAGATCGAGGCTCGTCTGGCTGCCGCCTAGCACGCCGATCAAGCTGACGGTTCCGCCGGGACGCACCGCGCTCAGCGACTCGCCAAGGGATGGCCCGCCGCTCACTTCGATCACGTGGTCGACCCCTTCGCCGTCCGCGAATTTTCGTGCCAGAAGGCCCCACCCTGGGCTCGAGGCGTCGAGCACCGCGTCAGCGCCGAGCGCGAGCAAGCGTGCGCGCTTTTCCTCCGCGCGACTCGTCGCAATGACGCGCGCTCCCAGCACTTTGGCAATTTGCAGCGCAAAGAGCGATACGCCACCGCCGCCGAGAGTCAGCAGCGTCGCGCCCGCCATGAGGGGTGACAGTGTGACCAGCGCGCTGTACGCCGTCAGCGCCGCGCAGGGCAGGCAGGCGGCTTCCAGATCGCTCAGGTATTCTGGCACCAGAACCAGGCTGTCCGAGCGTACCGCTACGTACTCGGCAAACACTCCCGGCAAGGGACCGCCGAGCGTGGTTTGTGTCGCGCTTCGCTTGGGATGACCACTGAGCCAACCGCGAACCACCAAGGGACAGGCGCGCGCGCCGAGCGGCACCGCGCGCGCGTCCACCGCGGCGCCGAGCTCCACCACCTCGCCGACGCAATCCGAGCCCAAAATCAGCGGCACACGAAAGCGGGGATTGTAGCGCCCGTCGGCGACCATCACGTCGCGGTAGTTCAGCGACGCTGCGCGTACGCGCAGCAAGACTTCGTCGTCGGCAGGTCGCGGCCGCGCGACATCCGCGCACGCCACGTGGGCCAGCCCGAACGCACCGGAGACCGAGACGGCTCGCATTCCG
>JAEUAF010000378.1 GCA_019695485.1 Sorangium sp. | reverse complement strand
AACCCAAAAAGTCCGGCCCTCCGACCGCCGACCCCACCGCGCGCACCCCGCCCGCGTCCCCCCCTTAGCCGTGAAACGGCCGCTTCGAGAGAATCTCGTCGACGACGAGCCCGCCGAGCTCGACCAGAGACTGCGCCGTCGGATCCCTGCGGATGGTCACGCTGCACTCGACCTTGCCTTCGGCGATGGCGCGCGCTTGCTGGTAATCCCAAACCAGGAACTTCCCCTCGAAGTCGGCCGAGTGCTGGTGGGAGGTGAACGAACCGTTGTTGGTGACGGTGATGCTGGTGGTGTACGCCAGCGAGCCGAGGACGAGCGCGAAATCGGCGTCAGTGCCTAGCGTTTGCAACAGGGCGCGCTCGGGAACTTGATAGCGTAAGTCGCCATCGACGCTCACGCTGATGAACCCGGCCGGGTTCTCGAAATATGCGCCCCAGCGTGTCGGATCGACTTCGACCAGCGCGGCACCTGTGTGATCCATCACGAGTCGGGCCTTGGCCCGCTCGGCGCTCGACACGTAGAAGGCCTTGAGCGCCGCCCGATTCGGGTCCGAATCTTGAAAGTGCTTGGCGAGGGCCAGCATGTCCTCGTCTTCGAGCGGAACGGCGCGCTCTGGATCGAGCGCTTGCACTGCGTACGGTGCGATCAAGAGGCGCTTACTCGCGAGCTCGGTCGCGTGAAAGCTGGGCAACACGCGCCGCTCCGAGCTCGTGGCCGCGCCGCAGCCCAACACGCAAAGCGCCGCAGCGAGCGCAAAGTAAGAAGGAAGCATTTTTTGAAATCGCATCATGGGATGAGTTCCTGGTGAGTGCTGAGTGGCGCCGCCGGCAAACTCAATCGCGTCAATTGGGGAATTCTCCGGGGCGATAGACGACGCCCAATTGAAACGACAGCGCATGCAACGCCGGATACGCCTGATCGACGAAGTCTTGGCGCGCGCTCGCCGATACCAGCGGCAGCACGTAGTCGGCTTCGGCAGAGGCCGCGAGCGACAGATTGCCGAGTAGTCGGTAAAACTCGAAGCAGGCGCCAAGGTTTCCGCTGAGCCCCAACAGACCGTCGAGCTTGTCCGTGGAGTGATCGTCACCCAAACGTCCGCGCACCAGCAACGCGCCCACGCTCGCGTAGGGCAGAAAGCTGAGACCGATCGCCTTCACCAGGCTCACTTCGTAGCCGAGCCCAGCGCGCACTTCGCCAGCCAGCGCCAAATTGTGAACCCCGATGAAGCTCCAACCCGCCTCGAGGAACGGCCGCCAGCGCGTGCCATTGGCCGACTCGACCTGCACGCGCCACATCATTCCAAGCTCCGTGCCGGCGCCAAAGTGTCGCGCGGACAAGCCCGCTTGGGCAGCGCGAGAAACTTCGCTTCCGGACGGCGTCGCATAGGCGACGCGGTGCACGTTCCGAATCCAGATGCTCGGCACGAGCGGCAGCGCGCGACCGAGCGCCAATAGCCGCCCTTGCCCGCTCTTCCAAACTCGAACTTCTGCGCGGTCCGCGCCGACGTCATACACAGTCGCGTAGCCGGAACGGGTTCCGTCCGGGGCCTCGAATTCGAAGCGATCACCGTCGCTCACGCCGCGCAGGGAGGTAAGCTCCGCGATCGAGTTCGGCTGTTCCACGAAGCGCGGGCGGATGCGAAACGCGGACTCCACGCGCAGGGCATCGAGCACCTCGTCAACCGCCTTCTCGAGCGCCAATTGGGTCGCGAAGTGAGCGGCCTTGGGGTCTCGACTACTCCCAGCCAAGGAAAAGCCGGTCTTGACGTCGAAGCCGCCGAGCTCGCGGCGAGACTTGACGTCCACGACGAACAGATGGACCCGCAGGCTCACGGCGATCATCGGGCTTTTCGAGCCCAGGCTGTAGTCGACGCCATCCTGAACGGTGAGCGCCTCGATGCACGGAATCAGCACGAAGTCGGCGGTAGGGGCGGGCTTGCCATCGATTTCGAGCGGCTCGGCTTTGTGACGCGCGGCTTTGCGCGAAAGCCCCGCCGCGTCGCTCTTCGACGCCGGAATCGCGGCCGGCTCGATCACCGTATAGACATCACGTTGCAGGAGACGCTCGCCGAGTACGCTCTGGAAGCGACGTTTTTTTGTTAAGGATACGGCCACCACCGAGATCTACACCTATTCAGTCGTCGGCAGC
>JAEUAF010000295.1 GCA_019695485.1 Sorangium sp. | reverse complement strand
TCTGCTGCACATCGTCACGAGCCACCGTCTAGCATCGGGGTATTTACTCAAAAAATAGCTAGCGACGTGTGAATTGGACAGGCTTAACTGAGCGCTGAATCCGAGCCGAGACTCGCCCATGCCAGATTCGAAAGATCTTCTGTCGAACTTCAACACCATTGTTCGAGTCTTTGGCTCTGGTGGCGTCGCGCTCTTGATTTTGCTGTACCTCGATAACGGCGACGCGACGCATATTCGTTGCCTGCTCCAAACGCAACGAGGGCCGTGGTTCGTGTCGATCGGCGCCGCCCTCGCAGCAATGTGCAGTTTCGGGCTCTACGTAGGTCTGCTCGAAGATGTGTTTCTCGGTCTTGTTTTCCTCGTTTTGCGCCGCTGCTTTCGGAACGAGACGAACGACATTATTCCTGACACCACGGCTATCTTCCGCGGGGACGTCTCTCGACACATGTACCGCGAACGCAAAGCTCGCTATTGCGCTGGAGATCCCCGCGTGCGCGAACTCCAGTGCCGCATGGACACGATGTACGCTTGGCTCATGTTTCTCTACTGCACTTCCATATTGGTGCTGGCGGAAGTGGTCGCACTGGCGAATGCCAATGCCGTTCGCCGTGGTGGCCTTATCGCTGTCTCCGCGTGGTTAGTCGCGTTTGTTGCTGATCTTCGGATTAGCCGCAGTGAGATCTGGCTGATCAAGCATTACCCACAATGGCCAACGAACGCGGCGCCTAGTCCCCTGCCTAGCCCCGGGGTGGGAACTGGCCCTGCTGCGCCGGTCGGTCGCGACGGGCACTGATGTTTACGCCGCGCTCCAAACGCGCCCGTAGTTCGACGGGATCTGCAACCACGTTTCTGCGAGGGCTGTCACGTTCGTGAGGTCGAGGTTGCCGCCGTGGAGCTGCTCGCGGTAGTTGCCGCCGATCGGGAACCAGAAGGGGATCGCTTGGTCCTGGTCGCTCGTGTTCACGACGACGAGCGAGTAGGCGGTGTTGGTCCAGCGCGCGTAGGCCAGGATGCCTTTGGATGCGTAGCGGCCCCAATCGTTGAAGAAGAAGTATTCGCCCGCGCGAAATTCGTCGCGCGTTTTTCGAAGCTGGAGGAGCTTCCGCGTCAGCGCGATGGTGGAGCGGCCGGGCGAGTCGTAGAAGTAGTCCCAGCGCACGGGTCTGAGTAGCGACACGCGGCCTTCGCCAAAGTCTGGCAAGAAGTAGTTCTCGCAGAGTTCCTGGCCTTCCCAAATCATCGGGATGCCTTTGGCAAGGAGGTAGGCCATGAGATACGGCTGCACTTTGAACCAGCGGTCGCGGTCGCCTTGCAGGAAGAGTGAGTTCTGGGCCTCGTCGGGGTTCTCGAGTCCGAAGTTGCAAACGAAGCGCTCGTGGTCGTGGTTCTCGAGGTACTGCAGGCCGAGCTTGCTCATCGCCACGCCGTTGGTGGTCACCGAGCTCGGATAGCCGAAGAGGCCCAGCGCCAGGCCAAACGCCGGGATTTGGCCGCGGTCGCCCTGCGCGACTTCCTTGGCTTTGCCAAAGGTCGTGTTCTGCCAGGTGCAATTGGAATAAGTGCTGCGCAGGATCTCCTCCGGCCCCTCGAGTTGCTCAGCGCACTGGATGAGGCGCATCTCTCCAGCACCGGCGTTGAATCGAGTCCAATACTGGTCGCCGTTGGCGACGCGTTGCCGAGTGGACTGATACGTTTCGTAGACGGTGTTGGCATAGCCGACGCCCAGGGCTCCGTCCCAGTAGTTGGGTACGCAATCGTAGCGAAACCCGTCGACGTGATAGACCTCGAGCCAGTGTTGGGAGACGGTGTAAAAGTAGTCGCGCGTGAGTGCGCGATTGAAGTCGGTGCTCTTGCCAAAGCTGCTGAAGTAGTCTTTGGCAAACGCGCCCATGAACGGGTTTTCGTCGTATTTGAGCCGCGTATAGAGATCGTAATAGGGGAAGTCGACGCCAGCGTGGCCGTAGACCATGTCGACCAGAACGGCGATGCCATTTTGATGGGCCACATCGACAAAGCGCTGAAAGTCGGCGCGGTTGCCGAAGCGCTCGTCCACTCCGAAATAGCCAATCGGCAGGTAGCCCCAGTCGACGACGCCGCCCACGTTCGATAGCGGCATGACTTCCACGGCCGTGACGCCGAGGTCGTGCAGGTAAGGCATCAGGCCAGCCGCGCGACCGAGGTCCCCTCCGAATTCCGCAATATCGAGCTCGTAGACAACTAGATCCGCGAGCGCCGGTGTCTGCCAAATGGCCTCGGCGGCGCTCCACACGTAGGGCGAATAGCCAAGCGTGAACGCAGACTGTTTGCCCTCTCCAAACTCCCGCGAGACGGGATCCAATACCCAGTCCTGCTCGCCGACGGCGGGATTTCTAACGCAGTAACGGTAGAGGTACGTACCTGGGCGGCCCCAGGCAGAGCCGACCGCGGCGGGTGTGCCAGCAATGGGCACGGTCCCGGACCAGTACGCGCCGTAGGGCGGTCGGTCGCTGTACGTGAGCGCGAATTCACGCGCCGGGACATTCTGCAAGAAGCGATCGGCCTCGTGGATGACCTTCACGCTCACGCGATTGCCGTCGGCCGCGGACACCCACGGAAACCAAACGCCAAACGTAACGGAGCCGTTGGACTCGATGGCACCAAGTTGACTCAGAGGAAGCAGAGACGCAGTCATCGCATGACACCAATAGCCCCTCATGGCACCGCAAGAAATCCCCCGACATGGTCATTTGTTCGCGGGGCGCCGGGCTTCGATTCGAACGATTCTCGACGCCCTGTTGGGGGAGGGCGTTTTCGGAAGAATTTACTACCCTCGCTGGGCGCCCATCTGCCTATCCTTCGGAGTTTGATGGTTTCTCGGCTCAAAGCGCAGCGCGTGTCGATACTCGGCCTATTGTGGCTGGTTTTGTTGAGCTGCCAAGAGCACCAGTGGCAGCGGGATCAAACCTGCCACGCCCCCTGCGTAGAAGCCTCTTGCACCGCAATCCATCCCTGCGCCGCAGACGTCGATTGTCCGCTCGGCACCGGCTGCTTCGGCGATCGCGGCTGTCGGCCGCGCACGAGCATCGACTTGCCGAGCAACGCTTTGGTCAAGGGCTTCGGGGCGGGTGAGCTCGAGCTGACGCGCCAGGCCGAAGGCTTCAGCGTTGAAGCCCCTAAGGCCGCGGTCAACGTAAGCTGCGGGCTATTCGTGGGTTCGCCAGAGTTCGTAGGGGGAGCGATTCAGAACTTTCAGGCCGCCATCGCTCGCTACCATGTGTTCCCCCTCGATCCCTCGCGTACGGGTGGGAGCGTGCTCGGTCTCGGCCTCGACGATCTCAAGCCATTGCCCGAGTCCGAGGCCTGTCACGTCGAAGCTGCGCTCAACGCAGGCTCGCCTGGCTTCACACTGGTAGAGAGTCTGCGGCTTGGCTGCTGGGCTGCAAGCCTGCAGCGCGTGGTGGCCGCATCACAGCTACTAAACCTGGACCCCTCAGAGCTCCCCGAATACGACACGACGCCACTCGAATCCTGCAACCAAGCGGCGACACCGACCGACGGCAGCGTGTGTGTCCGATCGCCCCAGATTGGAGTCTGCGAGAACCACCAGTGTCGCGCGGCAGCGGGCGGGACGAGCACGGGAGGCGCGGGCTCACGTTCGGCGGACTGTTCTGCGCAGTCGGACGGCGTGCCCTGCCAGCTCGTCGCGCCCGGCCGGGGCCATTGCTACGCAGGCAACTGCCTGAAAGATTCGATTTTGCCCCCGCTCGTCAGCGCCAGCTGCAGTGGGCCCGACAGCGAGTGGTCGAATTGTTTCCCGTCGCCGCTCGGCATGGTCGGCAGTTGCTTCAATCAGCTCTGCCGCCAGCGCTGTCATGATGACTCCGACTGCATGCCGGACGGCGCGGCGTGCGTCTTTCCGCCCGGACCGAGCTATCTCGGCGCCTGCAAGAGCGCCACGGAGCAGGCCCCATGAGGCTGTGCGTCACGATCGACGGCGAAGACCTCGTGAACGACGTCGTGGTCGGGTCCGGTGAGGTCGAGCTCTGGTTCCGACTCGAACCGGGCTACAAGGTCGAACCACCGACTGGTGTGTTCTCGGTCGATGGGCGTTCGGCACGCGGAGCGTTTCCGCGGCTGAAACTCACACCCACCAAACGCGAGTATGAAGTCAGGTTCGATTCAGAGCCTGTCGCGCCGCCTCGAGCCGAGACAACGGACGCAACGGACGCAACGGACGCAACGAGCAAGGTTGCCGAGGATCCGCCGATCGTGCTCACGCGAACCTTGATCTTCGTCCAGCGCTGGCAGGTGATCGCCTTGGCGCTCATCGGCGGTATCTCGGCTTTGCTGATGGTGCTCTGCGCGTGGAAGCTCGGAATCGCCGCTCAAATTAGCACGCGCGAAGTGAAGTCCCTATGGTCGCTCGATGCGCTCTTGCCTTGGTTCGGTTCTGGTGTGGCAATTGCAGCTGCGGCAGTGGGCCTGTCCCGTAGCCGAACGCGAAGGCTACTCCTCTGCCACTTCGAGCTGACCCTGCTGAGCGCGATAGCCGTCGGTGGGGGTTTCGCCCTCGTTCAGTGCTTGCTGATCGGCGTCATCAGCAACGCTTCGCCGGAGAAGGTCTCGCCGTTCGAGGGATTGGCTGTCGAACTTGCGCCCGACAGCACGACGCTGTTCTTTCGACCTTGGCAAAAGCCAAGCGTCCGGCGTCCGTTCAAGACTTGTCGGCCGAGAGATGACGCCGGCTGCGCCACGGCCGATGCGTCGCTCACCGCCTGGCTGCTGCGCGTGTTGAGCGGTGACACGACCGTCGTCAGCTGCGATTGGAGAGGCAACGCGCACTACTTCGCAGAGGATGAACTCAAGCTTGCGACGAACTGCAACACCGATCCCAGCACAGTCATCGCTCGCTCGCACGCGCAACTGCAGGCCATCGTGGAGCGGGCCGGCTGCGAACCTGCGTGCCCCGCCAAAGCAATCGGCGCTGCGTCGCCCGTCGAGGCCAGCGCCATCACCTACGACCTGCGGCCCTTCATTTCGAACCCCCGGCAACGCTTCGACAAACTCGGCGAGGCGCTGGTCCACATTGGCGCTCAGCCCCGAAAGGGCAACGCCCTGACTGAGCTCGTCCTCGACGGGCATGACCTACTGGAGCACGTTCACCTGCCCTTGCCGGCAGGCGATGGGCTGGTCGCCTATGGCACATGGCCTGCCGGGGAACCGGCGCTAGCCAGCGGTCGCGTGCTGATCGGAAGCGCACTGATCGGCAGTCTCGCGTGTCCACACCCAACCGACGGCAGTGCTCTTCAGATCGACTTCGCCCCTTCCCGAGCTCATGTTCGACGCATCTCCGTCGAGAAGCTCGCACCGGGGGACTCCGACAACGGCGAATTCTATCAGAGCTACGCTGTGGAGCGACCTGAGCTCGTCACGCACGTGCCTTGGTGTTCGCCCGCAAAGCCGAGCTCCGCTGCTGCCCGTGATGCTGCGGAATACTCGATCGACCTCTACGTGGACGACGCCTGGACGCCCGAGAACTGGAGCATCACGCTGCCCCTGCGCGTGGCGGCACTGCACGTCCACGCTGCGGCGGCCGCAAGCGCTGGCAAGCTCACCCTTCGTCGCCACGCCGGGAAGCGTTCGTCGGCATCCACCCTCACGTCGGTGGACGAGGCGCCAGACAGGCTCGAGCTAGTCACCTATTCGATTCCTGCAAACG
>JAEUAF010000289.1 GCA_019695485.1 Sorangium sp. | reverse complement strand
TTGGCGCCGCCCGGCAGCTCGAAACGCCGCGCGCCCGCGAGTTCACTCGTCACTTGCCCACGCTCCCGCGCAACATCGAGCGGCAAGCGCTCCCCCCCCGCCAGTTCGATGAAACCCACGGCACCCGCTGGAATCACTAGCGCGACCGAAATCGCGTCGGCGAGCACGAGCGGCCAGCGCTGAGCACCGATGAGCTCGCTCGGAAGCAACACATCGCAAACGCGAAGCTTGCCATCGCCCTCGCCCACGTAGAAATTGCGCGGCGGCGTCAGGTGCGCCACGTGGAGCACATTGCCGCCCCACGAGACCAACACCTCCACAGCTTGAACGTGCACGAGCTCCACCTCTTCGGCGCTCACTTCGGGCCCGCTCTTGAGCAAGGTGTATGCGTACTTCTCGTCGCCGCCGGTCGCAGCGACGGCAACGGGCGGAACAAACGGTTGTGTGTAGGTCGCAGTCGCAAACGGAAACGTCGTAGTCGTCATGTATCGTCCTTCTGCGAGAGTCGGACGCCGCGCTCGACCGAAAGTTCCCGTCGCCGAGAGCGCCGTGCGCGCACCATTCAACGCCTTCTTTTCGTGGGAACATTCGGCGCAGCGCGCTTTCAAAGCCACGAGTCGAGTTGCCGGGACGAGACAACGCCCTCGAACCGAAAGTGGGCCCGAGCGCTCGTCTCACACGAGCCGCGCCCGGACATTATCTGTCCCACTAACGCTGCCTCGTTCAGGTTTTCCGAGCAATTCCGAGGGGGTTCCTAGCTGCGTGGCACTGAACAACTGTCTAGATTCAGGGCACGCCGAATGATAGAAAGGGCTCTCAAGTGAACGGCTCTCGGTCCTTTCAGCTCTTTCAGTCGGACGCAGTCGAATGGCTGCGCTCGCTGCCGTCGGAGTCGGTCGATCTGCTGCTCACCGACCCGCCCTACGAGTCTCTCGAGAAACACCGCGCGGTCGGCACCACGACGCGCTTGAAGGTGAGTGCGGCGTCGAGCAACGCCTGGTTCCAAATCTTTCCGAACGCGCGCTTCGCAGAACTATTTGGCGAGGTGTTTCGCGTGCTGAAGCAAAACTCGCACTTCTATTTGTTCTGTGATCCCGAGACGGCTTTCATCGCAAAGCCCATCGCCGAAAGCTGTGGCTTCCGGTTTTGGAAGCCGCTCGTGTGGGACAAATGCACGATCGGAATGGGCTACCACTACCGAGCTCGCTACGAGTTCGTGCTCTTCTTCGAGAAAGGCAAGCGGCGCCTGGTCGATCTCGGTGTAGCCGATATCCTGCAAGCCCCGCGCATCCGCGGCGGCTATCCCGCGGAGAAGCCGGTGTCCGTGAACGAAACACTGATCCGCCAGAGTAGCGACGAGAACGCGCTGGTGGTCGATCCGTTCATGGGCTCGGGGTCGGCAGGTGTCGCCGCGCTGAAGCTCGGTCGCCGCTTCGCTGGCAACGATGTCGCGGAAGAGTCGCTGGCGCTCGCTCGCTCGCGCCTGCTCGCGGAAGGCGGCGTGGAAGGGCGGCTGCTCGCCGTTCAAGAACAGCTGCTCGCGAAATGCGGCGGCGCGGGGGCGTGAGGATATCGGCGTGACCGGGAACGAATACGCCGATCGCATTGCCGCTTACGTCCTGAAGAATTTCGCCTCCCGTGGGGTCGTGGTCTACCGCGAAGTGTCTTTCGGTAAGACGATCATCGGTAAGAACCGTCACGTCGACGTGTTCGTCGTGCACCCCGAATCACACACGGCGCTCGCCATCGAGTGCAAGTATCAAGACAGCGTCGGCACCGTCGACGAGAAAATCCCGTACGCCATTCAAGACATGCAGGCCATGGGCATGCCAGTCTGCCTGGTCTACGCGGGCAACGGTTTCTCGGATGGGATCTTGCACATGCTGGCAGCCTGCCCGATCGCCGCGTACTGCCTGCCACCGCTAGAGTTGGTGCCCGGCAAAGAAACGCGTGAGCTCGACGTCGCGATCGCCATGGCCTTCCGCTGGTGGGATCTAGCGGTGCTTCACAAGAAGCCGTTCGTGCTCCCCGAGTAGGAGGTTCTCGTACCGTAGCTCGGCGAGCGCGGCTGACCCCTGAAAACGCCGAGCCGGCGATCCAAAGCCCCGGGCAGCAAGTTTCGTCCTGGAAATTCCTAAGCTTTTCGGCTCGGCGCGAGGGGTGCCGGCTTATCGGGCCGCGCTCTCGCGTCGTTACTCGGGGGTGTTCGGTCCGTTGCTCCCCCCGACTCGGACGTCCCGGGTCTTGTTCGTCGACGACGATACGCAGGCGCGGAGCGCCTTCGCTCGCGCGTTGCGGCTGCGCGGCTTCATCGTCGATCTGGCAAGTGATGGCGAAGACGCCCTGAGCCTGGCCAACGGTTTCCCCTATGCGCTCGTGGCCGCGGATCAACAGATGCCCGGGATGAGTGGACTCGAGCTCATCGAGCGACTGCGCCCGTTGCAACCGGAGGCTCGCTTCGCGTTGGTCACGGGGCAGCACGACGCGGCGCGGCGCGGCGCAACCGTCCCCGACCTGCTGGTGATCAGCAAGCCGTGGCAGGAAGGGGCGCTCGTCGACGTCGTCAGCCGTGCCCTGAGTGGCGCCGAGGAGCGGCACCCGTCACCCACCGATAGCGTGACAGCGGGCGACCCTGCGCTGCCCATCCTGTTGGTGGAGGATAGCGATTTCGACGCCGCACTTCTCATGCGCACGATTCAGGTCACCGCCCGCGGCGCTTACCGCGTCGAACGCGCCACGAGCCTGGCCGAAGCCTGCGAGCGGCTGCGCACGGAGCATTTCGCGGTGGTGCTTTCCGACTTGGGGCTACCGGACGCGCGCGGGCTCGACTCGGTGACGGAGCTGCAGGCCGCGTCGCCAGAAACACCGATCTTGGTGACCACCGGCGCGAACGACGAAGGCCTGGCGCTGCGCGCCGTGCAGAGCGGCGCCCAGGACTATCTGCTGAAGGGCAAATTCGATGGCGCCTCGATCGTCACCGCTATCCGCTACGCGCGCGAACGCAAGCGCATCGAGCGACACTTCTCCGAACTCGCTCGCACCGACCAACTCACGGGGCTCTTGAATCGACGAGCATTCTACGAACGCCTCAATCAGGCGATTGAGAAGGCGGACGGGAAAACGCTGAGTGTCTTGTTCGTTGACATCGATCACTTCAAAGCGGTGAACGACACCTATGGGCACGAGCTAGGCGACCGCCTGTTGGCCGACGCCGCCCTGCGCTTGCGATCGAGCGCCGGCCCCGGCGACGTCGTGGCGCGAATCGGCGGCGACGAGTTTGCGATCGTGCTCGAGGACTCCGCGGAAGGCGAACGCGCCAGACGCGTCGCGCAGCGCATGCTGAATGCCTTTGCGACGCCGTTGTTCGTCGACGCACAGAGCCTGCCGCTCACCGTGAGCGTCGGCATCGTCTCCTACCCGCAGCACGGACGCGCGGGGCGCGAGCTGATGCGAGCCGCGGACTCCGCGCTCTACGAGGCCAAGGAGGCTGGTCGAGGCCGCTTCTCGACGCTGTCCGAAGCCACCCTGGAGCAGGATTTCAAGCGCGCCGAGCTCGAGCACAACCTTTCTCACGCGGTCGAAGGCGGCGTCTTCGAGCTCCACGAAGAACCGCTGGTCTCGCTGGTGGATCTCCGTCGCCGAGAGACGCAAGCCGCCTTCTCTTTCGGAGCCGGCGATGGGCGCACGCTCAGCGCGCACGACGCCATCCTATTGCTCGCCAAGGCAGCGCTGCCCGCACCCATTGCTCATTGGGTCCTGAACCGGGCGTGCTCACTGGGCGCGCAGGCGGGGCGACCCCAGAGTCGGATTTCGTTGCACGTGCCGGCCCAGCTCCTCGCCGAGCCCGAGTTCGTGGAGTCGGTGCAGTCCGCGCTCAGAAGCCAGCACATGGCGGGCAATCAGCTGGAGCTAGCGTTCTCGGAGAGCACCCTGAGTGGCTGCGGCCCTGAAGTGCGGATCAAGCTGCCGATTCTGAGCGCGCTGGGAGTCTCCATCGCGGTCGAGGACTTCGGCAGCTTGCGCACCTCGATTCCAGAGTTGGCGCTGCTGCCGATCAACACCCTGCGCCTCCACGAGGCACTGCTGAAGGGCATGAGCCACGAGCGCCGCCGCGCGACGGTCACCGCGATTTTCGCGGCGGCGACCGCCCTCGGTTGGCGCGTCGTGGCCAAGGGCATCGAAAGCGTGGGCGAGCTCGGCTCGCTGCGCTCGAGCCTGTCCGGCGGCAGCACTCAGCTGTTCGCCATCCCAACGCCAGCGCTCGCGGAGGAGCTCTCGCGCGGGGGCTGGTAACTCCCGACGTCTTGCCCGAGCGTCACGGCCAAGCGATTCCAAGCGTTGATGGCTATGGTCGCCACCGTGAGCTCGACCAGCTCCGACTCCGAGAACTGGGCCCGAGCTCGCTCGAGCTCCGACTCCGAGAAGCCGTCCGCGATTCGGGTCACGGCCTCGACCCATTCGAAGGCCGCACGCTCCCGCGCACTGAAGAACGGCGCGTCACGCCAGACCGCGAGGGCGTACAGGCGCTGCTCACTCTCCCCGCCATGCCGCGCTTCCTTCGAATGCATGTCCACGCAGTACGCGCAGCCGTTGATTTGAGACGCCCGGAGCTTGATCAGGTGCACGAGCGAGCGCTCGAGGCTCGAGGCTCGAACGTAGCGTTCGATTTCCTGCAACGCCTTGACGGCGGGTTCGGCGATTCGCTGATAGTCGACTCTGCGGGGCATTTTGCTCCTCCTTATCCTTGGTTCGAGGACCGAAACCGGGCCTCCACTCTCAGACGGGCGAGCCCCCGAAGTTGTGACAGGCTGGCCACATGGCCCCCGGACCCAGCGCGGAATTCGAGCAGCATCGCAGCCGACTGTTCGGCATGGCCTACCGCATGCTCGGCAGTGTGGAGGACGCACGCGATCTGGTGCAGGAGGCCTTCATCCGCTGGAGTGAAAGCCCGCGCGCCGAGATCGCGACGCCCGAGGCCTGGCTGGTGGCGGTCGTCACCCGCCTCGCCATCGACAGGCTGCGTCGAGCGAAGAGCGAACGGGCCGCCTACGCCGGCCCCTGGCTACCCGAGCCGGTCGCTACCTTAGAAGCGCCTGACCTCGCGTTCGATCGCAAGACAGAGCTCTCGATCGCGTATCTGGTGTTGCTCGAGCGACTCAGCCCGAGTGAGCGCGCAGCGCTGTTGCTGCGTGACGTGCTCGACTACGACTATTCGACCATTGCAGGCATGCTCGGCAAGAGCGAGGCGGCCGCGCGCCAGCTGTTGCACCGAGCCCGCGAGCGGTTGCAGGGCGCTCCCGCCACCTCCCCGATGCGAGCCGCAGAACAGTCACAAACGCTGGACCGCTTCCTGGCCGCGCTGGCCGCGGGAGACGCGGCTGGCCTGTTGTCGTGCTTCAATCCAGAAGTCACCTTCACGTCCGATGGCGGCGGTAAAGTAGCCGCAGCCCGCCGCACCGTGCTCGGCGCCGAGCGCGTGACGCGTTTCTTGCTCGGGCTCGAAAAGAAGGCGCTCGGCCACAATCGTCACCTGCGCGCAGAGTTCAACGGCGAACCCGCGTTCATCAGCTATCGCCACGAGCGCGCGTTCGGCGTGACCAGCCTGCTCTGCAAAGACGAGCGCATCATCGCCTTTTATCGGGTGCTAAATCCGCAGAAGCTCGGGAACCTCGGCCACGCGGCGCAGACGCGCAGAGCCGGCTAGGGGCTTTTTTCAGGGTCCCCGTCAGCGCGCCCGATCCGTGGGCCAGATGGCGTTTCCATCACGCGCGGCCTCCCCATGAATCCGCTTTGCGAAGGCCTTGAACCGGGCTAGCTTGCGACGCGCTATAGGTGCATTCGATGAGACGAGACCTGGCAGGCGCGGCATTTGTACTACTGATTTCGTGTGGGGCGACCGATGATCAGCTTCGCGCACGGGCCGCATTCGACATGCAGTGCCCAAAGAATGCTCTGCAGCTGGTCGAGATTGACTCTCAGACACGCGGCGTGCGTGGCTGCGGGCAACGGATGACCTACGTCGAGAGCTGCGGGTTCCACCAAGGGCTGCAAAAGGGCGATTGTACGTGGGTCGCGAACACCTCCAGCAAAGCCAGTGACAGGCCCCAGACCAAGAAGCAGAAAAGGAAGCGCCCCGAGCCAGAAGAGTCGGATCCCGAGCGCGAAGACGCCTCGAACGATGAGTGAACGGTGGCTCGCTACGTGCTCCGTTATCGGGGAAAAGACGGCTCCCCCGCCGCTGCCCGCGACAAATTGTGGGCGATGGGCGCATCAATCGTCGAGGACACGGGTCGCGCGGAAGTCGGAGCTACGCGCCAAACCCGCGCTGCGCTCGCGCTCGGCTTGATCGGCGGCGACCGGGAGTGACGCCTCGAGCTTGGCGTCAGGCTGTGGTGTGGGAGAGCGACAGCGCTTGCGCACGTTGTGGGAGCGATCTCGGTTGAAGGGTGCGATTTGTTGAGGCCCGGTGCGGACCGCGACCACGCTCCTTGCTAACCTCTCAGTGACGTTTGCATGGACCGTGTCGGCGATGATCTTGCTGGTTTTTCAATCGACTATGATTCAACTGCGAGCGTCGTGAGCGTGCGAGGTTGGGGCTTTTGGAGCCCCGAGGTTGCGACGAACTTCGGAATCCGAGTCTGTGAGGCTTGCACCAATCGACCGAAGGGCACGCGTCTGGTGCTCGAGCTGACCGCGCTCAAGCCGATGCGGGAGGAGGGGCAGAGGTCCTTCACATCGCTGCTGGCTGTGCTCTCGAATCTGCGCGTCGCGGCGACGGTGGTGGCCACAGGCAACCATCTAACTAAGCTGCAGCTCATGCGACTCGGCGGCGCTGTGCCGGCCAGTAAGACGACGGTCCAATTCGTGTGAGCGGCAGGGTTCGTACGTCCGGGAAGGGCGACCAAAGCAAAGCGAGGTAGGGAAGTGACCATGAGGAACGAAGACGAGGCGGTAAAGGCAGCGACATTGCATTTCTACGCGGCCATCGAGGACATGGTCAGCGGCAAGGGGCTGGGCAAGATGAAAGAGGCCTGGCACCACACGGACCGCGTTACCGGCGGACATCCAAGCGGCGAATGGGCTCAGGGTTGGGACGAAATCCTCGCGACCTGGGAAGTTTTTTCGTCGTTCGGTCGAGCCGACCGCGGGGGGAGCAGTGTGCGCAGCACGACGGTGCACGTCTATGGGGACATTGCCTACGCGACCGTGCTCTTCACAGCGTCACCTGCCTGGGGCGGCGAAACGCTGGCCTGTACCAACGTGCTCCAGAAGTTGGACGGCGCCTGGAAAGTGATCCATCACCACGCCGACAAGTCGCCTGCGATGGGCGTCGCACTCGAGAGGATCCTGGCAGAAGGAACCTGAGGCATCGGGCGCGCCCGAGCGACGGAGCGCGACGTTGGACAAAGGCCGGGGCACTTCGGGTACGGGGCGCTTTCGAGCCACTCGAGGCCGCGCAAGAGTTGTCTCGCGACCGCTCGGGGACACTCCCTCCTCTAACCGCAGGTGCCTGTTTTCATCACGCCCGTGCCGGCGCTATTCGCGCTGCACGCGTTGTCGTAGTCTTTGCCGTCGCAGCCGCACACGGGAGCGAAGATCTGTGAGCATGCTTGGGGGCGTGGCTTGCAGGTCGAGCTGGCGTCCGCTGCGCCGCACATCTGCGGAGGCTCATACGCGCAGTACTCGGTCGACGAGCAGGTGGCCCCAATGAAGCCACCACACGCGCGCGCACCACCTGCACCGCTCGCACCGGCCATGCCCGCGGCACCGCCCGTGGGACGAGCACCGCCCGCGCCGCCGCTCGCGCGCCCACCGCCGCCGGCCACTGCACCGCTGCCCGCGCTTCGTCCGCCGGCACCACCCGCATTCACACCGCCCGTCGCGCTACGCCCGGCGTTGGCTGTTATGCCGCCCGCCCCGCCGTTGGCGACGCCACCACTCGCCGCGCGCCCGCCGGAGCTGGCACCGCCAGAGCTCACGCCGCCTGTCGCGGCGCGCCCCGCGTTGCCGGCATTGGCTGTCGTGCCGCCGGCTGAAACGCCACCGGAACCGCTGCCCGCCGCCGCTGTGCCCCCTGTGTTGCTGTGACCACCGCTCTCACCGAAGATGTTCTCGGTCGCGCCGCCGCAAGCTGTGGCGGCAACAAAGCT
>JAEUAF010000203.1 GCA_019695485.1 Sorangium sp. | reverse complement strand
CAGAGCGACATCCGCGTCGCGGAGCGACCGAAGCCTGTGCCTGGCGCGCGCCCGCGACTTCCGAGCGAGCAGACTCAGGAGCCGTTGATGGTGTTATAAGCCCTTGCTCGAACAAATGACCATGGTTGATCGCTTCGTGGGCATGCTGAATTGGTGCGTTGCAGTGAACTCGACATCAAGAATCGGAGCATCGGTGAGGGCCTTCTTCTGGCGGTTCTTGCGGGTTGCCCCCGCGGCGAGCGGCGCGCTGCTCCTCGCCTCCTGCTACGCGACGAACAACTACACGCTGCGGCTCGACGCGCAGGCGCAGTCCAAGTCAGAACTTTGCGAGCAGTCGAGCGGGGATTCCAAACCAACTTGCGCGCCTCTCGCAGGGCAAACGCTCGAGGCGCCAGGTGTGCTCGCGGTCGAAGTCGTGAACACCGACGCCGAAAAGACGTACACGGTGAGCCTCGAGCAGGTCGCACGCGGAACTACCGGGCCGACGCCGGATGACGTGATCCAGGAAGTGGGCTCGCGCTTGACCGGCCTCTCGACGGGTTTCGTGGGGACGCTGGAGAACCCCGTCGTGTCGAAGCAGGCTGCGCAGGATGTGCTGCTCAAAGTCTCCGCTTCCATCGCACCGAAGCGACCCGCGGCGGGCGCGGCGTTGAAGGGCATCGCCCAGGGCCTGAACGCACCCGAGGCCGCGCCCAAGGAGAAACCCGCGGAGGAAGGCACTCTGCGACCCTGGATCGACGCGGACTCGGCGACCTGGAAAGAGCCCGGGGGCAGTCTCGGAGAGTTGGCTGAGCCGAACCAACATCGTCCCCCACCGCGGACCCTCGACCTCAGCGCCAACGATCTCGAGTTCATCGAAAAGGCAGACAAGACGAAGACCGGCGCGCCCGGCCATCTGCGAGGCGAGAACCTTGCCACGTTGGCGTTGCGCTGGTGCAAAGTCGAAAGCTTCGGCAACGATCCGTTCAGCGGTCAACCGTGGACGAGCGAGCCAGCGCCCTGGGCTGATCCCAAGGAGCTCCTCAAGAAGCTCGCTCTCGACGCGAGCGACGTCGCGAATCTGATTCGACCCGGCGGCGCCGATGTCAATGAGCTAGGGCTCAGGCTCGGCAAGCTGCTGATGGAGGCCAACGCCGCTATCAAGAGCAAGCCCGACGCGCCTCAAGCCAGTGAGCCCGCGCGCATGGTGCACTACCTCTACTGGGCGTCGCGCGTTTTTCATGACCTCGAGCACTGTGAGAAGAACCTTCACACCATCAGCACGCTCCCTGGCGCCTCCTCCAGCGACATCCCGCCCACCTTGATCGCCATCGCTGCGGCCAAAAAGCATCTGGCCGATGCAGCCACAGCCAAGCACGTATTCGAGTCCGCGATCGCCCCGCTCGCGATTCGGGCTGCGGTCGACGAACTAACCAAGTCGGGCACGGGGGGAACCGTGGCATTCGGCACCTACAGCTTGCACGCCGGTCGGCTCTCGATCGAGGGTAAGGTCGGCACCGGCAGCGCGCAGACTCAACCGCTCGCCCAGCTCGAGTTTCGCGTGCAAGACACGGGTCCGATTTCCGTCTCGGTGGGACCCGTCTTTAGCGCCTGCCACAAGTGTATTCACGACGTGCGCGAGCACTTCGACGTGGTCGACAACGCCGGCACACCAGCTGTCAGACGGACGCTGGCCGACGACGCCTCGAGCATGAGCATCGGTTACGCCGCAATGCTCCACTACTCGCTGTGGGGCGGCACCCGCAATCAAGTCGGTGTCGCCGTCGGCTATCCGCTGCGCGATCAAACCGGGACCTTGCTCAGTGTGTTGGCCGGAGCGAGCTACCGCAATACCGTTGGCTTGCAACTCTCGACCGGCGTCCACGTCTTCGAGACGCGCGAGCCGAAGGCCAGCATGCCCGTGGACGTGAGCTCCGGCGCGGCGACGGCACTGACACCAAGTGACGTCACTCGCCCCGGCATGGCGGCCGCGTGGTTCCTTTTCGTTGGCGCAACCTCAGACCTATTCATGAAACAATGAGCCCTCAACAACCGAATTCTGGTAGCTCCGGCGGACCCAACACCATCAGCGTCGATTGCGCCTGGTCGGACATTTACGGAAAACACACGCTCGACCTCGAAGAGCCCATCTACGAAAATGGCATCGGGGTGTGCCCGGTCTGCGCGAACGAATATCGGACCAGCAAGGGGCCGCCCGTGAGCGTCCGCAAACGCGAAGAGCCCTGAGCGCAAGTCCTGGTCCTAGCGCCAAATGGAGGCGCCTGAACCCTTTCCACGACTGTCCTGTTCCCGGGGGGCAAGCGCGGGCGGGGCGCGCTCAATTGGCGGATAGCTGGAGACGCACCACGAAGCCAGGGCCCGGCAGCGCGTTTTCGCCGCGAACACTGGCGCCCATCGCCACGGCGAGGCCTTTGACGAGCGAAAGACCAATCCCGCTGCCTTGACTCTTACGGGTGAGTTCGTGCTCGCCGCGAAAGAACGGCTCGAAGATCGATTTGAGATGTTCGCGGCGCACCCCCGGACCGAAGTCGCGCACGCTGAGCACGACGCCGGCCGCAGCGTGGCCAAGCGTCGTGCGCTCGACCCGAACCAAGATGCGGCGCTCGCGCGATCCGCGCCCATATTTGAGTGAGTTATCGACCAAATTATAGATCACCTGCTTTAGCGCGTCGGGCTCGAAGCGCACCGCGGGGAGCGGCGTCGTCGGGTCCGGCACTTCGAGCTCGAGACCGAAACCGAGAGCCTGCACGTTCGGACGCAGCACCTCAATACACTCCTTGACGACGGGGAGTACGTCGCCAACGTGAGTGTCGAGCTTGCGAGTTTTGCGCTCGAGCTCTGCGAAGGCGAGCACATTGTCGATTAGGCGGCTGAGCCGCTCACTCTCCCGCGTAATTGTCTTGTAGTACTCGTGGCGTTTTTGGGCGCCGTCGACCAGATCTTCCTCGAGCATCTCGGCGTGCATGCGGATCGCGGTCAGCGGGGTCTTGAGCTCATGCGAGACCGCCGAGACGAAGTTCGTACGACGCTCGGCGAAGCGAACCTGGGTCGCCGCCATCCGGTAGAGGCCGATCAAGCCGAGCAGCACGGAGAGCGGGATGATGGTCGCCAGTTTGGAGACCAGCGCGCCGTCGTCCGGATCAGCGAGGGGGCGCAAACGCAGGGTCGTGCGCAGCGAATCGAAAGGGCTCGCGAAGGTATGCCCGAAAACGTACGCCGTCGCAGCGTTGGCTTTGGCGTCCGAGCCGAGACCGCCCCGCGGCGTCGCAGGGGCGAGTTCCGCGACCTCGCTGAGGCCGCGCGCTTCGACGACCCGCGCCTTGAGCACCTCCATCAGCTTTCGAGAGTCGACCACGACCGCTCGAGCTTGGGGATTGCTCGGCGAAAGGAGGATCAGGGTGTCGTTGCCGGCGTCGACGACACGAATGTCGGGCGTCGCTGGCCCGAACGCGGCGGGCAGTGCTGCCGCGGAGGCAGCTGTCGCTGTCGTTGCGGCGCGACTCGTCTCGCTTGGCACCGCGAGTAGCCCGAGAACCAGGCCAGGGCCCAATATCGCGAAACAGAGCAGCGTGACTACGCCGCGCGCGAGCTGGCGCAACGGCACCCGCAGCGAGCTAGGTGCGGCGCTCACCGAGTGAACTCCTGACGCTCGTGCGCGCGGTTTAGGCTCTTCAGCACCTCGGACTGGCTGGCCTTGGCAGGGCTCATCTGCTCGGGTACCGCGTTTGCGGGCGGAGGCGCAGAGCCGACGTTGGCGGAACCCGTGAGCGCCGACAATTCCACTCGGCGTTTCGGCGCGCGTCGTGCTCGCGGGTCGTCCGGGGCTGGCGTCGCGGAGCCGGGACGCGCCGTCAGCAAATCGAAGGCAGCCTGCAGGCGCGCCCGGGCGACGGCGTCGTTCGCAGTGCGTGTCACCAAAGGGCCCTGCGAGCCGGGAGGCTCGATATAGCCAACCACGAACTCCGGCCATGCAGCATTCGCGCTGCTGCCGGTGTCAGGCTGCTGGACACGCGTGGACTCTTGAACGAGAACGCTCGTGAGCTCACGCTCGAGCTCGTCGAAAATACGCTCGGCAACCACCTCGTGGCGCAAGCGGCGTTGGGCTTCGAGGCGCGCCTCGACGGAGCTCAAGAACCAAGCCAGCGGGCCCAGCACCAGCAGACCGAGCAGCACGAAGGCCAGGCGCAGGCGGGCTATCGCGTCGAGCTGCACAGGCGGTAACCTTGTCCACGAACGGTTTCGACGAGTTCGACGCCGCGCGCACTCAGCTTTTTGCGCAGCTTGGCGATGTGCACGTCGACCGTGCGCGTCTCGACCTGGTTGACGTTGTTCATGCCCCACACTTCGCGTAACAGCACTCGACGGCTGACGATGCGACCGGGATCGTCGGCGAGCAGACGCAAGATTTCGACCTCCTTGGTGGTGAGCTCGACGTCGCCGTCGGCGGCGCGCAGGCGCGCATGTTCGGAGCTGACTTCGCAGGGGCCCACGCGGAAGTGATCCTGATTCAACTTGGGCGAGCGTTTGAGCAGAGCCTGAACCCGCGCAAAGAGCTGCCGCAAGCTGAAGGGCTTGGTGACGTAGTCGTCGGCGCCGGCTTCGAAGCCGCGCAGCACGTCATCCTCGGCGTTCTTGGCGGTTAGCATCAGAATGGGAAAGTGGTGACCGTCCTCGCGGAGCGCCGCACACACCGCAAAACCGTCGAGCTCCGGCAGCATGACGTCGAGCAGGGCTAGGTCGGGCACACTTTCTCGCACAAGCTCGAGGGCTTGGCGCCCGTCGAGCGCTGCGCTCACGCGGTAGCCACGGAAGACGAGCACATCCAGCAGACCTTGGCGAATGCTCGGTTCGTCCTCCACCACCAGAACGTGAGGCGCGCGCGCCGAAGACGAATTCGTCACTTCGAGCAGTCTAGCGGAAGCGCCGCTGGCACGAATGTAAAGCGAATGTAAAAAGCGCCTCCACCGGTTTTACCCAAGCTTTTCCCGGCGTTCTGAGCATCTTTGGTACCACGGACTCAGACGTCGAACGCGAGCGCCTCGCCTGTCCGCGACCGCCCGCAAATCGACCACCTGGCGCCACGATGCGCGCTTCTGGAGCAGCCGATGGAAAAGAACCAAAAACTCGGATTAGGGATGCTGGGCCTGTTGCTGGTCGGAACCTTCGGTGCACACGCCGCCTACGCACGCCACAACGCGGAGCGCGCAGCGGAGACCGAGCTTCGGCCCGCGCGAGGCATTGCGGCGCTACCGCGAGCAGGCTGGACGCGGCCGGCGCCGCCCAACGTGACGGAACCTGTTGGCGCTCCACTCGAGAAGCCCAGTGGGGCGGGCGCGGTGCGAGTCGAAGCGAGACTCGACCGCACGGCCGTACTCCGACAAGGCGACGGCACGGTGCATGTGCAGCTAACCGTGGATACGCACGGACTCGAAGGCTCACGCCGAGTTCCAACCGATTTTCTGGTGGTGTTCGATCGTTCCGGCTCGATGCGCGGGCAAAAGATGGACTACGGTAAGCAGGCGCTCAGACAGCTGATCGAGCGGCTGGACGACGACGACCGCTTCGCGTTGATAGCCTACGACAGCAATGTCGAAGTGCGGGTTCCGCTCGAGCGACGCGCCAAAGAGATGCGCAACAGCTGGATGCAAGAAGTGAATCGGCTCGACACCGCGGGCGGTACGAATATCAGCGCTGGCCTCGACAGCGGCGTCGCCGAGCTCAGCCACTCACGACGAGCCGGCCGCGCTCAGCGTGTGTTGCTACTCTCGGACGGGCTTGCCAACGAGGGAGCGACCAGCCCGGCCGAGCTCAGCCTACGCGCGCAACGCATCGTGGCCGAGGACGCGGTGCTGACGACGGTCGGTGTCGGCGCCGACTTCGACGAGCGCGTGATGACCTCGCTCGCCAAGGGCGGCTCGGGAGCCTTCTACTACTTGGCAAAGCTCGAGGCTTTGTCGCCGCTGCTCGACGCTGAGCTGAAGACGGCTAGCGAGACCTACGCCCAAGGAGCCGAGATCGCGCTCACGCTCCCTCCTTCGGTACGCCTGCTGAGCGCAACGGGCGGCGTCTCGACGCGACGCGGCGAAAGCCTGGTGGTTCCCGTGGGGAGTCTTTACTCCGATCACACACGCACCTTCTGGCTGACGTTGGCAGTGCCCACCGACGGGCTGAAAGACAACGCGCTCGGGTCGATTGCGCTCCGCTATCGGCGCGACGGTAAGCTGCTCGAAACGCGAGCGAACGAGCTCCCCAAAGTGGCGTGCGTTGCGGACGAGGCTGAGTTCAAGCGTCAAGTCGTGGAAGAAGTCTGGGAGCACGCGATGCTCGACGAAGAGCTCGGCAGCGGACAGCAAGCGCTCGGCGAAGCCATTCGCAGCGGCACGGCGGCCGACGTGGACCAGGTGGTGGCAACGGCCAATCGCGAACGTCAGCTGGCGGAGGAGTTTCACAACCAAAAAGTGCTGGGAAGGATGCAAGCCTTGGCCGCTTTGGCGCCCTCGGCGAAGGCAGCGCAAGCATCATCGGCCGAAGTGCGCTCACTCGCGGCCAAGAAGGCGACCGCGGACGGCTTCGAGTCACAAAATCAGGGCTCTTATCGCCACTTCGCCCCGTCGGCCGCGCACTGATCGGCAAGAACGAAAGGACAATCCGATGAGCTTCCTCCGCCGCATCAAGACGAGTCTCAGCGCCGACGCCCATGGTCTCGTCGACGCCATCGAGGACGACGCGCTGCTTTTGAAGCAACATCTGCGCGACGCCGAGAGTGAAGTGCTGCGCAAGCGTGCGCGGGTGCGCGAGCTCGAAGCCGAGCAGAAGCGCCTCACGATCGAGCGCGAGCGCGCCCTGCGCGAGCAGGAACGCGCGCGCCTCGATGTGGATCTCGCCATCGAGCAAGGCAGAGACGACCTGTCGCGCTACGCACTCAAACAGGTCCTCACGCAAAAGAACCTCGTTTGTTGCCTCGACGCGCGGCTCGGCCAGGCGGCGGGGGAGAGGAAGGATCTCGAAGCAGCGCTCGCCACCCAGCAGGTGGCACTCGAGGAGCTGCGCGCCAAAGTACAGGCCTTCTTGAACGACCGCGAGAGCGGGAACAGCGCGCTCTGCTTGGCGCCCGTCACCGAAGAGCAGATTGAGCTCGAGCTCCTGCGACGCAAGCGCGAAATGGCGGGAACCACCTATGTGCCGGAGCCGAGCGCGGAAGGGGGGCCGAGCGGTGGCTAGATCGCGCTTCTTTCGGTCGATCGTCTTCGCTGTGCTGGCGGGGGCGTGCTCGGTCTTCTGGTTGCTGCTGCTCGCGCCTAGCGTGGGCTACGGCGGCGCGTCGGCGTTGTCGGCAACGGCGGCGGTCGTGTTGTATCCGCTCGTCGCGAGCGGGGACTTGCGGAGCGGCCTCAAGGGCGGCCTACTGAGCGCCGCGCTGCTGCTGCCGGCGGCACTGGCAACGGGGGACAGCGTGCTCCTGACCCTCGCGCTCTTGGTGCTCGGGCTCTGTCGCGGCGTCTGCGTGTTCCCGCGGCCGTTCGCGCGTGCGCTCGTGTTGGAGCTCCTATTCTTGGGTGTGGGTCTGCTGCTCGCGGCGTTCTTTTACGACGGCAGTTTGGAGGGCATCGCCTTCGCGACTTGGGCCTTTTGGCTGGTCCAAGCGGGGTTTGCGCTCACCCTTACGAGCGTGGTGCCCAAGGCCGAGGCCTTGGACCCATTCGAGCGCGCGCAGGCGGCGGCCGCAGCCGTGCTCGAGCGACGCGGCCGCTAAGGCACGGCTTCCTCGCGGGCCGAAGCCCGAGCAGCGCCCGGCGAGCGAGCTCTCAAAACACGATGCCCGTGCTGAGCTGGCCGCCGAAGTCTAGGAAATTTCCGCGCAGATCGACCTCTCGACGCGTGCCGAAGTCCAGGAAGGCGCGCGCGTCGAAGACGCGCCAGGAGGCAGCCGCGCCCAATTCATATTCATACGAAAGCCCTGCGTGCAGCCCAAACCGCAG
Source organism: Sorangium sp. (assembly GCA_019695485.1). Classification (GTDB taxonomy): domain Bacteria; phylum Myxococcota_A; class Polyangia; order Polyangiales; family Polyangiaceae; genus PMG-095. Next base: position 2,955 of record JAEUAF010000203.1, on the reverse strand, counting down.
ATAATTCCCGCCGTTCTTGGACTTCGCAAATGTCACGCCAATGGGTGAGCCACCGACGCGCAATTGCAAGCCCTCGTACAGACTACGCTGCGAGGTAAGTGGGATCACGAACGACATCGGAAACACCCAATCGACCGAGTGCCGCGTGCCTCCGAACAGTAGCTCGGTCTCCATCTCGAAGGTCAGAGGTTCCGTCCGAAACGATACGGCGAAACAAGGGCCGACCTTGACTCCAGAGAATACGCCGACTTTCAGTGTTCCGCAGAACGCCACTCCGGCGCCGAAGCGGATCGACTCGGAATAGTAGCGCGGCTGACCCTGTGGGTACCCGCGATCGCCGCCCTGCCCTTGCCCACCGAACGATCCATTGCCGTTCCCATTGCCGTTCGCATTGCCTTGCCCACCGACGTTCACGTTCACGTTGGGATTGGCGTTGGCATTGGCATTGGCGTTGGCATTGGCATTGGCATTGCCAGTTGCGGTGGCGTTCGCTCCAGCAGGACCCACTTGCCCCTGCACCGTGCCGCCCACTTGAACGCCGGCGTTGCCGTTGGTGCGCGCACAGAGCGGCGTCCCAGGAATGCACAACGTTTGCTGTTGTGCGAGCGCAACGCTCTCGGCGAAAAATAGACCCAGCGCCGACGCTGGGAGCAGACATGACACCCATCGAAGTCGGCGACGACTGTTCCTCAGCGCCCCTTCACGACGCAACGCGCGGAGCAAACGCATAGCCCCAACGCTAGCGGGCGACGCGGGTGCTCCGCAATGGCGTGGGGCTACCACATCCACGCCATATTGAGCTCGCCCGCGCCGCGCGCCCGCTGGGCGAGCAACGCCCTTGCAGCGTGCTAACGTCCGCTCCAGATGACACCATCTACCGGGCTACGCCACGCCCTAGTCGCCCTCGCTTCAGTGCTTGCCGTCAGCGCGTCGCTCAGTGCTTGCTCACCGGCGGCTCCCACCGCAAAGACGGCGACGGGGGGCAACAGCGCGGGCGCCGCATCCAGCGCGGGCAACGCGGCCAACGGCGGCACGGGAGCGGTTTTCCCCGCCAGCGTCAGCACACCGCGCATCATGATCGTGGGCGACTCCATTTCTGCTGGGCCCGGCTGCTACAAGAAGTATTTGCTCCAAAACCTGACCGACAACCAAATCACGAACTACGAGTTCGTGGGTGAATACACGGACGACTGCGGAGGCGGAGTGCGTCATAGCGCGGTGAGCTGCACCACCAGCGGCCAGTACACCGAGGAGACGTTCACCGTGCCGAACTGCACCACCAAGACCTATCCAGGCCTTGCCACCTTGGTGAACACCCACAACCCCGATCTCATCTTGCTACAACTCGGCGTGAACGACGTGTGGAGCGGCAGCGCACCGATCGCGCCTATTCTCGCCAACTACGCGACCTTGGTGCAGCAGGCGCGCGCGCATAACGCGAACGTCGTGGTGGTGGTCGCTCAGATCCACAAGATCATTACCGACAACTGCACGAACATGGCCAGCACGACCAATGCGGAAGCCTTGGTGATGGCGGTCCCGGCTTGGGCGCAGACGATCAGCACGGCGGAGTCCCCCGTGCTGGTGGCCGATTTGTGGACCAACTCCGATCCGCACCAGGCCGCCGACTGCGTGCATCCGGACGACGACGGCGCGCGGCGCATGGGCCTCAATTGGTACAACGCGCTAAGCGGGATCCTGAAGTAGCTCTGGTCGCCGCACACCCAAGCGACCCGAGCCCGTCTTGCGGGGGAAGGTCCACGACGCCGTTCGCACTTGGGACGCTTAGCCTCCGACCACCTTCAGCATCACCACGCCATGGCTCGGCACGTTCGCCGTATACTGCGTCGCGGTGCTGCCCAGGTCGGTGTGAGACCACAGGTCACGCACGGTGGCATTCGTCGAGTTGATGCCAAGGCTGCTCCAAGTAACCGTGATGTTGGCGGCTGAACCGGTGCGATTGAACAGCACGACCGCATAGCTCCCCGTCCCCGACAGTTGCTTCGACCACACCTCCAGCGTCGTACTGGAACTGATCGGCTTGCCCTGTTTGCCGAGGGGATCTTGATCGACAGCGATGACGTCCGCATTCAACAAGATGTCCTTGGTCGCCTGAGACATGCTGCGCAGGTCGTTGCCGGCGATGAGTGGCGAAGCCATCATGGCCCACAGACTGAAGTGCGCCCGATATTCGGTGTCCGACATGCCGCCGTTCCCGACTTCCAGCATGTCGGGGTCGTTCCAGTGCCCGGGCCCGGCGTATTGCGCGAGGCCGGGGGCAGCGTAGGCCGCGCCTGCCGAACTGTTAGCGTTGAACGCGCCATAGCGTGTGGTGTCGCCGCCATTCTTGTTGAGCAGCGAGATCATGCTGTGAAGGTCCGTCGACCACGTATCGGTAATGTCAGTCGTGGTTCGCCACAGTTGGCCGACGCTCGGCATCCAATCGTAAAACCACCAAGCGCAAATGCTGTAGACCATGGGCCGCCCCGTCGCCTTGATGGCATCGCGCATGGCGGTGTAGTCCTTCTGCATGGTGGCGTCGTCGGCGTTACAGTTGTCGTACTTGAGAAAGTCCACGCCCCAGCTCGCAAAGATCTGGGCATCGGCCGTTTCGTGGCTACCCGAACCAGGCTTTCCGGCGCAGGTTTGAGTGCCGCGATCGGAATAGATCCCGAGCTTGAGGCCCTTGCCGTGCACGTAGTCGGCGAGCGATTTGATTCCCCCCGCGAAGCGCGAAGGATCCGCGCGCAAGTTGCCGCTGGAATCGCGAGCGGAGTCCTGCCAGGTGTCGTCGATGTTCACGTACTGATAGCCAAGATCCTTCATGCCGGTCGAAACCATGGCGTCGGCGATCTGCTTGATCACCGTCTCGTTGACCTGACCTGCAAACTTGTTCCAGCTATTCCAACCCATCGGTGGAGTAGCGGCCAACACGCCGTTCGACGCTCCCGCGGT
>JAEUAF010000173.1 GCA_019695485.1 Sorangium sp. | reverse complement strand
AGATCCCGCTCGGCATCACGTACGCTGAGGCCAGGCCGAGCACCACCAGAACGCCTGTCGTCAACCAAACCACGACGCGGTAACGTCGCAAACGCCCGAGCATGGTCACGGCGCCGCCACCAACGCCGTCCCGCTCTCGAGCCCTAGCACGTGGTCGATCGCGACCTTCTCGTCAACCGCAAGGCCTGCGCGAATTTCGAGCTGCTGCTCGTCCCGGTAGCCGAGCTCCACTCGCCGAACTTGCGCCGTATTTCCGGCGCAGACCACGAGCTCCGCCCCGTCCGCTGCCGCGCCGCGCAACGCCTGAGCCGGCACTACCAACACTGACTCGCGATGTTTGGTCACGATCCGCGCGTGGCCGTGTGCGCCGAGCAGCAGCGACTGGGGCGCATCGAGCAGGCTGATTCTCACGCTGCCGATCCCAGTGGCGGGATCGAGCGCACTCGGCACGGCGCGCACTGTTCCGTTCAGCGCCGGAGCGGTCCCCAATTGGACCCGCGCCGAGTTGCCGATTTGGAGCCGCAACAGCGCAGGCTCGGTTGCATCCGCCACGAACTCGGCGCCCGCTGCTGCCACCTGGGCGATGGGCGTCGCAGCCGTGCCGTCCACAATCGCGCCCGGACCTCGAAACACACGCGTGACGAGTCCGCTGAACGCCGAGCGAACCTGGACCCGACCGAGCGTGCGCCGCGCCAAGTCCAGCGCCGCGCGCGTGGCGGCGACGGCTTGCTTCTCGGTCTCGGCCTTCGCGCTGGCGTCGTCGAGCTCTTGCCGAGCGGCAATGCCGCGACCCACGAGGGCGCGCGTGCGTTCGAGAGTTGCGTTTGCGTTGAGTTCGGCTGCGTTGGCCTGCGCGAGGGCAGCTTCGGCCTGGCGCATGGCGTCACGCGACGGCAAATCGTCCACGCTCGCCACCACCTCTCCCAAACGAACGCGATCGCCCTCGTGAACCAATACCTCGAGAATGCGGCCGGAGACCTGGGACGCGAGCGGCAGATCGCCCCCCGGCGGGGGCTCGAGTCGCCCGCGGAGCTCGATGGTCTCGTCAATCGCCTGGCGAGTCGGCGTGACACAGTGCACCTGCAGGGCGAGCTCGGGCTCGTGCTCCGGCGCATGGCGGCAGCCAGCAGCGAGCAAGGCCATCAGCAACCGAACGCGCACCCCTCTCACGTGACACCTAGTGCTTGTTCTACATCGATCCAAGCATTGGCGCGCGCGCTCTGGCTCTGAATCAAGGCAAGCTCCGCATCGATGCGCGCCCGCTCTGCGTCGAGCACGGCGACGAGCGCAGCTCGACCGAGCGAATACGATTCCTCCGTAGCGCGCGCAGCGGCAACGGCGGCGGGAACCACGCCTTCCGACAGCGTTCGCACCTGTTGAGTCAATGCCACGAACGTGCGGTAGGCGACCAGCAGCGCGGCGGTCGATCGCACTTGCTCGGCGCGCGCGCGTGAACGCGCAGCGATGGCGCGCCGGTCCTCGCGTTCGATCAGCGGACCGCGCTGGTTGAAGAGGGGCAGCTCGAGCCCAAGCTGAGCGCGATAGTTGGTTCCCGGCAAGGTGCGGTCGTAAAAGTCGGCACCCACGTCGAGCGTCATTAGTGGCCGCAATTGCGCGCGCTCGCTTGCCGCCCGCGCTTCGCTGGCGTGCACTTCGGACTGGGCGCGAAGCACGCCCGGATTCCTGCTGAGCCGCGCCTCGAGCTCGGCGAGCGGCGGCACTTCCGCTGGCAACACTGGGTCGCCCTGAGCGCGCAGCGGCTCGTCCAGTGGGGTCCCGATCCAGGCCGCGAGCTCAGCCCCTGATGCTTCCACCAGCGCCGCGGCCGCCTCGGCATCCATGTCCGTGCGCAAACGCTCCGCGTGGACGCGCAGTCCTTCGAGCTCGGGCGACGAACCGATCTCGACACGCCCAGCAACCGCCGCCTCGATCCTGGCGGCGATCGTCGCAGCCCGAACCCGCGCCTGGGCGGTGCGCTCGGCGGCCCACAACGCCACGAAGGCGCGGCCGGTAGCGGCTCGGACATCCGCGAGGGTGATTAACGTATCGAACTTGGCAACCGCGAACTCCGAGCGCCCAGCGGCCAATGCCGCGCCGCGCTGCCCAAGCACCCAGAGCGGTAGCGACGCCCCGACCGAGAGGCGCGCCGTCTGCGTGGAGGTGCCGCCGACAAGCGTCGGGTTGGGATATAGCCCGCCCACGCGCGATTCCGCTTCGGCCACGTTTTGCGTCGCGTGTGCCACCGCGAGCAGAGGAGCATGCTCTTTCGACAAAGCGAACGCCTGCACCTCGGAGACTCGAGCTTCGGCGCGGGCAAGCGCCGGAGCGGCCAGCAACGCGACCATGCTCGACCAACGCCCTAGGACCGTCATGCGCTAGATGCTAGTCGCTCGGCACTGCTGAGTGTAGGGACTCAGTGCCCGAGCAGTCGCATCGCTACGACCGCCAGGATCACACCCAGGACCAAGCAGGCTGCGGCCACGCCCACCAGCAGTGTGTTGCTGGGACGACTCCGCGCAAGCTCGACCACCTGAGCGGCGGGCGCGGGAGCTCCTGCGGCCGAGGCGGGTGACGCGATGCGCGGGATGGCCTGCGCGGCGGCGCCGCCGAATGGGCGCAGCGCCTCGGCGAACTCAGCGGCGGTCTGGTACCGCTCCTCGGGACGCTTGGCGAGCGCCTTCACGATGACTTGCTCGAGACCGCGCGGGTACGTGCGATCCGGGGCGCGCTCGGCGAACGGAATGATCGGATCGGTCACGTGCTTCTGGATATATTCCATCGGCGTGCGCGCCTGGAACGGGAGCTTCCCCGTCAAGAGCTCGTACAAGATCACGGCCAGCGAATAGATGTCGCTGCGCGCATCGAGCGTGCGTCCCTGCGCCTGCTCGGGAGACATGAACTCGGGCGTGCCGAATACCATGCCCTCCTGCGTGAGGATGATCGAGCCGGGCTGCATCTGGCGCTCGGTGACCTTGGCCAAGCCAAAATCCAGCACCTTGGGAAAGTCGGTGAGCCCGCCCTGGCGCGCCAAGAAGATGTTCTCGGGCTTCAAATCGCGGTGCACGATGCCGAGGTCGTGTGCTTCCTGTAGCGCGCCACACACCTGCACCAAGATCGGGATTGCGCGTTCAGGAGGCAACGGCCCTTCGCGCCGCACGGCCTGGTTCAAGTTCCTGCCTTCGAGGAGCTCCATCACGATGTAGAGCGAGCCATCGTCTTCGAGCTCGCCGAACGTAAACACCGTGACCGTGTTGGGATGGGTCAGCTGACTCATCGCGCGCGCTTCGCGTCGAAAGCGCGAGGTCAGATCTTTGCGACCGGCGAGCTTCGGGTGCAGGATCTTGATCGCGACCATCCGGTTCATCGCCGGCTGGGAGGCTTTGTAGACGGACCCCATACCGCCAGTGCCGATCTTCTCGAGCACTTCGTACTGGCCGCCGAGGATGGCTCGGCCGATGAAGGGGTCCTTCGGTCGCATCTCATTCGACACTTACCAAAAATCCGAGCCCAATCGGTGATCAACGCAGCGGATCCCGGCAAACTCCGCCAATCCGAGGCAAATCGAAGCCCGGCTCAGGCGGTCCCGGGAGAAGGCCGTCGAGAACGGTGATATGGGCGATTGGAATGAGCAGCGCCGCTGGTACGAACTCGACTGGTTATTTGACGAGTGAGCTCTTGACTCGGGCGGGGTTTCGCCATGCCTTCTTCACGCGCGAGGGGGGTGTCTCCGAGGGGCCGTTCGCGTCGCTGAACTTCTCAGCGAGCGTGGGCGACGATCCCGCGCGCGTGCGAGAGAACGTCCGGCGCGCCGCGGTCGTCGTCGGGGTCGACCCCGCCAAGATCTACTACTTGTCTCAAATTCATGGGACTGTCGCCCAGCATGCGTCCCCCGCTTCCGAGTCGGATGAGTTCGTAAAACGAGAAGGGGATATCGTCGTCGGAGACTCACCAGAGATCGCTTGCGGCGTGCGCAGCGCCGACTGCGTCCCGATTCTCTTGGCGCACGCCGAGAGCGGCCGCGTAGCCGCTGTCCACGCTGGCTGGCGGGGCGTCGTGTCCGGCGCGGTCGCCACTGGCGTGCGCGCTCTCGATCCCGATTCGCTGGGACGTGGCGCGCTGCTGGCCGCCATCGGGCCGCACATCTCGCGCCAGGCCTTCGAGGTTTCGGACGACGTCGCTGAAGCTCTCGTCAATGCGTCACTGGATCCCAATGTAGTCGAGCGTAGCCTGTCGCGTCCCCATGTAGACCTGAGACGCATCGTGCGCGCCCAGCTGGAGCAGTTGGGGTTAGCCCCCCGTTTCATCGACGACGTGAACGGCTGCACGTTTCTCGATCGAAATCGCTTCTTCTCCTTTCGCCGCGACGGCGCGCGAAGCGGTCGCCACTTGTCGCTGATCGTGCCGCGTGGCGGGGCCGCCTCGAGCGCGCGCTGGCTCAGCGCCCAAACGGCGTAGCGGTGGTGAGCGGCGCTTGCGACCCCATCACGTTCCGGGGATACTGAGAGGGATTTTCATTCGGGCGGCTCGTGAGTGGAACACTCGACGAGCCCCGGATCCCGTCGTGTCGGAGCAGTGAAGTTGGCGTATGCGGTGACGTGCAAGTCGTGTGGTGCGCGCTTCAGCGTAGCGGATGAGCTTGCGCAAAGGAGCCGCGGACCGAACGGCATCGCGCTCCGGTGCAAGCGTTGTCATTCGCCGA
>JAEUAF010000097.1 GCA_019695485.1 Sorangium sp. | reverse complement strand
AAGTTACTGAGCGCACGGTAGATTTCGCCCTGCACGTATTCCTGCCCGATTAGCTGCTCGCGGCGTGCGTCGGCGTGCTCGAGGAACGGCAGGTCGAAGAGACGAAAACGCGTCAACGTGCCCCAGGGTCGTTCGACGCTGCTCTTACCGTAGTAGTCGAAGGCGTCGCGCACGTAGCGCGCTGCGTCGCGCGAATAGCGTACCGGGTCCGCCGCAAACAGCTCCAGGTACTCCTGAAACCCGAGCAGCCGGCGCTGTTCCTCGAAGTTGCGCTGGACGCGGTCGGCAATTTCCCGAAGTTCGTCGACGATGCCCATTACCGTTGATCCTAACCGAGGTCGGCTGTTTGCGCCGCGAAATGCGCGACCCAGTCCGGCGGACCGGGGCCCCGTTTCCCTTGTCGCACGTCAGTCGCTGGCCAGCTTCAGGAGGCCAGCTGAGCCTTCGAGAGCGATTTAGCCGCCTCCGCCCCTCGTTTCGCCGGTGCCGTGCTGCACCGGCCCAGGCGCCGCCCCCTCACCTGCCACACGCTGGCGCTGACGCGGCAGTCACCGCTATTTGGCTTCGACGCGCAACGCGAGGTCTCGCTTCTCAATCAAGCACTTGTCGTCCGTGCAAAGAGAGAAGGAGAACTGCCCCGCGACGGTATGCGCACCGGCCGTCTCGGCAGTGAACGGAACGCTCATCGTCGCGCGCATCTTTTCGAGCGCGACCGCGTCCTTGCCCACCACGGCAGCCGCGAACTTTAGCCCCGCCTCGTCCTTCAGCTTGAACTTGTACGGGTACTTGTCGTTCACATGAAAGGGCGCCTTGGCGTCGAGAACGATCTCGACTTGCGCGGGTTTCGCCACGTCGCACGGCCCCTTGGGCTGAATGCGGAGCTCGAAATTGGCCTCCGACACGGTCGCGACAAGGGCGGTGTCCGGCGCCACCGGGGCCGGCACTGACGCGGGGGCAATGGCTGGCTCAGCCGCTGCGGCGGGCGCTGACGAGGGGCTCGGGGCAACGGCGTTTTGAGCGATCGCCGCAGTCGGAGCGCGCGGCTCCTCGGCGGTCGCGGGACGCTCTTTGCTGCATGCAGCGAGAACCAACCCAATCAAGAGCAGCGGACGGCGCGTCATGCGTCCGGAATACCACACGCTCAGCGCAGGAGCACCAGCACCACAACCACCAAAATGCCGACCACCAGCGCGCCCCCGCCGACAACGAGCAGGATCGGCAGACCACCCTTTGGCACTCCCATTGGCGCCATCGACTCGGTCGGGCGGTACGCCGCGGGTGCGCTGGCGGGAACATTCGCAGCGGCCATGGCTGCGTCCATCCCTTCACCGAGCGCCGCGCTCTCGCCAAAGAAGTCGTCGGCGACGGTCTTGGCCGGCGCTGGCGCGGGCGCCTGAGCCAGCAGCTCGGGCATCCGCGCCTCGATTTGTTGAGCGAGCTCTGCTTCGCGGGTCACGGCCCAGGCGGCGTGATCCCCCGTCAGCCCATAGGCGTGCCCGACGTCATCGGCGAGTGCGCCCACCGACGCAATGCGAAGTGCCGCCATCTTCTTGAAGGCGTGCGAGAGCACGCGGTCGAGGCTCGGCGGTACCGGGTACTTCCGACCGGCAGCCGCAACGCTCGGCGGCCGCGGCTCCTTGGTGAGGATCTCCAGCAAGATACTGGGGCCGTTGTTGCCCTGAAACGGCACCTGCCCCGTCACGCACTCGTAGGCGATCGCCGCCAAGGCCCACACGTCAGCCCGGTGGTCGAGCGTGTCGAGGCCCTGGGCTTGTTCGGGCGCCATGTAAAATGGAGAGCCGATCGTCGTGCCGAGCACGGTGAGCTTCTTCGCCGACTCGCCCTTGTCCTTCACCGAGCCGAAGTCGAGGATCTTGACGATGTCGCCCTCGCTGGTCTGCGCCAGGAACAAGTTGTCCGGCTTCAAATCGCGGTGCACGAGCTTCTGCGAATGCGCCTTGTCGAGGCCGAGCGCGACCTGACTCAGCATTCGGACGAGCCGCGCCGGCGAGACGACGGTCTCGCGTTTCAGCGTGGCGCGCAGCTCCTCCCCGTAGAGGTACTCCATCACGAGCGCGTAGGTGGAGTCGGTCGTCGGCTGGAAATCCAACACCTCGACGATGTGGCTGTGGGGCACTTGCTTGCTGACAGCGAACTCGCGCTTGAAGCGCTCGACGGCGACTTCGTCGTTCGCCACGTCAGCGTGCAGAATCTTGACCGCGACGTTACGCTTCAACTGCAGATCGAGGGCCTCGTAGACACGGCCCATGCCGCCGTCTGCCACGACGCGCCGAATCTGGTAGCGCTGACAGATCAGCTGCCCGACACGGGCGTCGTTTCCGTCTACTTGGACCGGAACGCTCGTCGCTCTGCCGAGTTGCGCGCCGTCCACTGGGCAAAAGCCGCTGTCGTCGGGGTAGAGCCGACCACACTGTGGGCAAGCCTTCATGTGCTACTTCGCACCTTGCGCCTCAAGTAAGAAGGGAGACGCAAGCCAGGGGTCAAGCGTTCTCCGGATTCTCGGTCTCTCCCGGCACTGGGGGGCGAAAGTACAGGATGCGGTTACAGCTTGGGCACTGCCCGAACTCATCGGCCCGCAAGAGCTTCTGGAACAACATCGGCTGCAGCTGCATGTGGCATGCGCTGCAAGTCCCAGCGCTGGTGTGCGCGATGGCAGAGCCTTTGCGCTTCCGCAAAAGCTCGTAGCGCCGATAGAGCACGGGGGTGACCTTCGCGACGAGCGCGTCGCGGACGGTGACCTTCTCAGCCACGTCCCGCTCCGACACCTCTAGCCGTCCGACGACGTCGCCCTGGCTCGCGCCGAGATCCGCCGACAGCTTCTCGCGCTCGGAAGAGAGCTGATTGGCCTCCTCCCGCGCTTGGCTAATGAGCGACTCGATCTTTTCGCTCTCTTGCTCGCGGTCACGGTAGAGCTTACGGAGCTCTTCGAGCTCGCGTTGAGCGGCGTTTGCCTCGCGCTCGGTTCGACAGCGCGAGAGCTTCTCGCGCGAGCGTTCCACCTGCGTTCCCATCTGCCGGAGTTCACCCAGCAGATCGTTACGCATACGCTCCATGTCCTCGACGCTCTTGCGGCTCCGCTCGAAGCGCTCGTCCAAACTCGAAAGTTGGGTCTGCTTGCTACGGAGCCCATCGCGCTCTTGGGTAAGAGCGTCGTTTAGTTCTTTAAGCTCTGCGTCAACGGCCGCGAGGGCTTCAAGCACCTCGATTTGCGCCTGGATAGTCACGTTCCGAATCGGCTCCTTCGATCTAAGCGTCGTCGGCGCAAAGCGTCGCCCGGAGCGGACGAAACCTCAGAAGCCGATTGGGACAGGATCTGTATCAATCTGACACCACGCAGGCTACCGCGGCCAGTGGGCCCACCTGGGTTCGAACCAGGAACAACCCGGTTATGAGCCGGGGGCTCTGACCGATTGAGCTATGGGCCCGCAGGGCATTGCGTACCAAAACCGCTCCTCGCGCGCACAGCCGACTCGCGAGTCTCGACGAGGGCGGCTCTGGGGCGGTGAGTTCGACCGGCACGGCGCGCAAAGCTAATCGAACGCGGAGTTCCCGGCAACAGGGGCACTCGTCGAATCTTCCTCGGGTAATTGCCCCGGCCTCCGGGGACCTGCCGAACCTCTGGCCGGTGACCGCCGAGCGCAGCCGGCGCTAGGCACGGCACGCGGGAAACCATGGTACATGTCCCGGCTCGCGGGTCATGCAAGAGAGCTTGGTCGTTCGAGGTGCGTCCCAGCACAACCTAAAGAGCGTCAGCTGTGAGCTGCCGCGAAACCGCCTCGTCGTGATTACGGGGCCGAGCGGATCCGGCAAGTCGTCCCTCGCGTTCGACACCATCTACGCCGAGGGTCAGCGCCGCTACGTGGAGTCGCTCTCCGCCTACGCACGCCAGTTTCTGGATCAGCTGCCGAAACCGCGCGTCGAGTCGATCGAGGGACTTAGCCCGGCCATTGCCATCGAACAAAAGGGGCTCGGAAAGAGCCCGCGTTCCACCGTCGGCACCGTGACTGAAATCGCAGACTACTTGCGGTTGATGTACGCGCGTGTCGGTGTTCCCCACTGCCCAAAGTCGGGCAAGGTATTGCGGGCGTACACGGTCCAGGAGATCGTCGACGCGATCGCCAACCGCGGAGACGGAGCGCGCGTCGTGATCCTCGCCCCCGCGCTACGTCGCTTCGAAGGGCCCATCGAACAGGAGCTCGAGCGGCTGCGCCGGGAAGGCTTCGTGCGGGCTCGGCTGGACGGCCAGCAGGTCGACCTTGGAGACGAAGTTCCCATCGTGCCGAGCCAAGCCCACGACCTGGATGTCGTCGTGGACCGCATCGTGGTGCGCGAGGGCATCAAGGGCCGCATCACCGACTCCGTCGAGCTTGCCCTCAAGCTCGGCGACGGCACGGTGCTGCTCGACGCCACCGACGGCAGTGAGCCGGTGGTGATGAGTGAGCGGCTGGTGAGCTGGGAGTATGGCATCACGCTACCCCCGCTCGAGCCGCGCCTTTTTTCGTTCAACAGTCCGCACGGCGCCTGCCCCGCGTGCGACGGGCTCGGAGTGCGCTCGGCGATCGACGTTGCGCGCGTGGTGCCCGACGGCTCCCGCTCGCTCCGCGAAGGCGCGATTGCGGCCTTCGGGCGCCGCGGCTCGGTGGCCACCGCGACGGAGGTGGCTTCTGTCGTGGACGCGCTTGGTGTCAACCCGGACATCCCGTTCACGGATCTGCCGGAGGACGTGCGGCGAGCGATCCTGTTCGGGACGACGGACGCACCGATCAAGCGCCGGGGCCGCGTGCGCGAATACGACGGTGTCGTGCCCCGCCTGACGCGCATGCTGGAAACGGGAGAGCTTCCCGACGGTGAGGACGAGCTCGAGGATGGCGCGATTGGCCCCGAAGACGTGGGTCGCTTCGTGGTCACGCAAACTTGCGAAGCTTGCAGCGGCGTGCGATTGCGGCCCGAAGCGTTGTCGGTGCGCATTGGTGGCAAGAACATCGGCGAAGTCTGCGCGCTCCCGCTGCGCGCCCTGAAGGACTTCCTCGAGCTCTACGCCGCGAGTAGTGAGATCCTGGGCCGCGATGCGACGATCGCCCTGCCCTTGGTGCGCGCGGTCTCGGAACGCCTCGGCTTCTTGATCGAGGTCGGCCTCGACTATCTCACGCTGGATCGCACCGCCCATACGCTCTCCGGCGGGGAAGGCCAACGCATTCGTCTTGCGACGCAAATCGGTGCCTCGCTGGTCGGCGTGCTGTACGTGCTCGACGAACCGAGCATTGGGCTCCACGCGCGCGACAATGAACGGCTGCTCTCTGCCCTCCGTCGCTTGGTCGAAAAGGGCAATAGCGTGATCGTCGTCGAACACGATCGCGACGCCATCATGGCGGCGGACTACGTGCTCGACATGGGCCCGCGCGCCGGCGCGCACGGCGGCCAGATCGTGGCCCAAGGCACGCCGCAGGAACTCTCGCGAAACCCAGAGAGCGTCACGGGGCCGTATCTCTCCGGTGAAAAGCGCTTGCCGGTCCCAACGACGCGCAAAGAACCCGGACCGAGCGCTCTGCGCGTGATCGGTGCCCGCGCCCACAATCTGCGCGACGTCACGCTCGAGATCCCGCTCGGCTTGATCACAGCGGTGACCGGCGTCAGCGGTTCGGGCAAGAGCAGTATCGTCGTCGACACGCTGCTCAGCGCGGTGCGCGCCGAGCTCTATGGCGCGACGGGCTGGGTCGGCCCGTGCGATCGCATCGAAGGCCTGGAGCACATCGACAAGGTCATCAGCATCGACCAAGCACCGATCGGGCGCACGCCGCGCTCGAACCCGGCGACCTACACCGGCATCTTCACGCACCTCCGAGAGCTCTATTCGGGGCTCCCGGATGCGCGTGCACGCGGCTACAAGCCCGGGCGCTTCTCGTTCAACGTCAAAGGCGGGCGCTGCGAGGCATGTCAGGGCGACGGCGTGCTGCGCATCGAAATGCATTTTCTGCCCGACGTCTACGTCACCTGCGATACATGCGGGGGGCGGCGCTACAACCGTGAAACCCTCGAGGTGCGTTACCGCGGGCTCTCCATCGCGGACGCCTTAGAGCTAACCGTGGATGCCGCGGACGACATGTTCGAGTCGATCCCACGCATTCGCCAAAAGCTGGTTGCGCTGCGACAGGTCGGGCTCGGCTACATCCAGCTCGGGCAACCAGCCACGACCTTGTCCGGCGGCGAAGCCCAGCGCGTGAAACTAGCGACGGAGCTCTCACGCAAGGCCACGGGACGCACACTCTACGTGCTCGATGAGCCAACGACCGGGCTGCACTTCTCCGACATCGAGCTCTTGACCCACGCGCTGTTCGGCCTGCGCGACGCCGGTAACTCGGTGCTAATCATCGAGCATAATATCGACCTCGTAGCCTGCGCCGATTGGGTCATCGACATGGGGCCGGAAGGCGGCGAACATGGCGGCACGATCGTCGCAGCGGGCACCCCCGAGACGATCGCTCAGCATCCCGCTAGTCATACCGGACGCTACTTGAAGCTCGCGCTCGAGCCGCAAGGCACGGCCGAACCCGCGCCTATCAAGTCGCGCGCAAGCAGCGAGCGGCGCACCGGCACCCGCCGCCAGCGCTGATTGGGCAGCTAGCCTGCCCATTCGGCGCGTCGGCGACCGATGTCGCAATCACGCGCGCGGGTCCGCCGGAAGCGCGTTCGACGGGTATTGGTCTGTCATGGCGCAGGGCGTTTCTCAACGCCCTGCTGCTGTCCTAGGTGAAGTCTTTTTCGACGCGCTCCTGATCTTCCTTGCAGCGAATGCAGAGTGTGGTCTCAGGCCGCGCTTCTAGGCGCTTGACCGAGATCTTCTCGCCGCACTCGTCACAGACGCCAAACGTACCCGCTTCGATTTTCTCGAGGGCCTTTTGGATCTTGTCGAGAAAAACCTTCTCGCGGCCACGCAGACGAAACGTGAACGACTGCAGGTACTCGCTAGACGCGAGGTCCATTTCGTCGGGCAAGTCATTGGCGTCGAGCGCCATGTCCTCGTCGAGCGTCTGCTGGGCGCGCTTGATGATCTCGTCGCGCTTTGCCTCGAGCATCTCTTTGAATTTCTTGAGCTGAACTTTCGTCATCGGCGGCTCGGAGAGGCTGAAAGTGGCCGGACAGCCCGGCGACTTCAGAGTGGCCCACCAAAATAGGAACGCGGCATCGATCCGTCAATCCCGGAGCTCCGACGCCAGCCACCCTAGGGGTTTCGCCCTGCTTGGAACGGGTCGGCGGGGGGGCGTCGATATCGGCCGTGGGTCCGGCGGGTGTGGGGGGCGCTGCGCGCCCTGCTCAGAGGCCGTCGCGGTAGGCGCGGATTGCGTTGACGATCGCGTCGGCCATGCGCTGTCGATAGTCCTCGGTGTTGAGGTGCGCTTCGGCGTTCAGGTTCGAGATGAACGACGTCTCGAAGAGCGCGGCGGGCATGCGCGCACCCGCAAGGACATAGAAACCGGCTCGCTTCACGCCCGCGTTCACTACGTCCGGATAGCGCGGGGAGAGCGACGCCATCGCTGAGCGCTGCAACAATTCCGCGAAGCTGGCCGACGCCGCGCGACTCGAGGGATCGGTGACACGCGAGAACGCGTTGGCGAGTTCGACGGCGGCTTCGGACGAAGCTGCGTTCTCGCGCGCGGCGATGCTCTCGGCGAGCGCTTCACGCCCAGCATCGAGCACGAACGTCATCACGCCTCGAGCCGCGGGGTCCTCGCTGGCATTGCAGTGAATGGAGACGAATAGATCCGCGTGAAACGCGTTGGCGCGCGCGGTGCGCTCGTCGAGCGCGACGAACTCGTCGGCGTCACGCGTGAGCAGCGCGGAGATGCCGAGCTCTCGCGCAATCAACGGCGCTGCGCGATGAGCAATATCCAGGACCACGTCCTTCTCGCGCAGGCCGCTCGGTCCGCTGGCTCCAGGATCGTGCCCGCCGTGGCCGGGATCGAGCACCACTCGACGCACCAACCGCTTGCCGCCGGCACTCGGCGTCGTGCTGGCCGTCTCCTTGGTGACATCGATCACCAGGCGAAAAGGCTCCGGCAGGTAGAACACACGGCGACTCGCGGCTTCATTGAGGTCCACGACGACGCGCACACCGTGGGGCTGCGCGCCGAGTCTGACGCGTTCGA